>NZ_JBFPKO010000070.1:0-9094 GCF_040948765.1 Paraburkholderia sp. BR10923
TCTCCTTGAATTCCTTGCTATGCCGCCGGCGCCGTGTCGGCTGCACCACATCCTGGACAACCTCGACTTCGTCCGTCATGTACACCTGTCCATTTAAAATTTGAATGGACATGATCGTCGGGCGGCATGACTTGCCGATCAAGATGACTTCGCCGGGTGCTTACCGCGCAGGGCACGGTATTCCGCTACCACATCGTTGATCCCGTAGCCATGCGCGAGACGATCGTCCGCGTGCTCGCGGGCGACCCTGTCCAAAGCGGATTGTGCATCGTGCCGATCGCCGTACGACTTGGCCTTCTGCTGCGCGTCAGTTTGCGGTTCGCGCATATCTGCCGCAATCCACATCAGGATGTCACAAGCCGAGTTCCGCAGCTGGGTCTCGGTGAGACGGGTGTCCGTCAGGCTGACTGTGCGCGCATATTCTGTCCAGTCCGCAACCAGCGCAGAAAGATTGGTTTCAATGAAGTCCGACGGGCTCATGATTCCCTCGGTCGTTGACGGCCGCCATGCGACCAGTGGCGCTGCGGGAAAGCGGATAGCTGCGCGGCGCCCAGTGCCAGCGGGACCCCGGCAGAGCTGTCGCGACGGGGGATCACCTTGTCCACCAGGTCCGCGCAATGGCCTGACAGCGCGGTCCAGCAGAATACAGGTTCGTGGTCACCGCCGCTTTCGAGCAGGGTGATGCCAGCGCTACCGGCGTTGCACAGTGTAAGAGCGATGTCGGCCAGTACCTGCAGCACGGGACTGGCCGACCCGGCGAGCGCCTGCGCGAGTCGATGCGGGCGTTGTTTTCCGCCGCAAAATCAGGCGCCGGCCGGGACGTCCTTCCACTTCCGGGGTAATGAGCGCTCCCGCTCGCCGGACGCGGCTCACGACAGGCGACGCGGACGGTTCGATCGTAAGAACCTCCGGAATTTCATTGGTCGCATAGCGCGGGAAAAAACTACCGACTGAGTAAATTTTAGTGCGTGCTACGCAACCGGGCCAGCGCTGCAACGCCAGCGGCCGCGGCGCCACCCCGAATTATTCGGCGCGGGCCGCCGCACCGCGCATATCAGCGGCCATCACGTCTAAACCGGCGTCAGCCGTGGTCTGGCCAAGCCAGTGACTTCCGACTTGCTTATCGTTCTGTTGGCGGTATTGCCTGTTTCCGGCTCGCGGAGAAAGGTGGCGAACCTCTCTGAATCAAATAACCAGTTGCTAAGGGATATTCGAACCCTCAAAGATGGTCTCGCGGCCGCCCATGCAGAACCGGACAAGGGTTCTGGCTTTGCATAACAGACGATGCATGGTTATCCTTTTTATTCCAGCCAACGTCCCGATGGCAATGACAACCGCAAAAGTCTGTCGATATGTGGTTGTGACGGAAGAAAGATACGACCGGGATGCATGGCGTTCGGAGTTCTTTGTCAGCGTCGAAGATCCGGACCCCGCCGCGGCTTTATTCCATGAGGGTGACTGCAGTCCGCGGTTCGAAACTGCCGATGCTGCTGCGAGCGAGGCGCTTCGGCGAGGTGTCGAATTCGCCAGTTCGTTGCCCGACCCTTACGTGATCGGACTATTGACGCTTCGCAGCTAGAGCCGGCTCGATTGCAGGCCGCCGCGAATAACGCCGCACGGACATCGAGATCAGCCACAAGGAGACTCCAGACTGCTGCGCGCGAGATGCCCGTCACGCCTCGACGTCAAAACCGCCGTCATGTTAACGGTGCTCACCCTCTGCCGAGGACAAGGGGGCCGTCCCGAGCCGACGTGCGCCTTACGAAACGAAGTCTGTGGCGCCCATGGCAGGTAAGCCCTGCGGGGATGGAACAGGACGGATCTGTCAGCTTGATGGCTTCGCAATGGAAGTCGCCGTCCAGCCGCATATCAGCCGGATGCTGCACCGCGACGGCACCATCGTGGCATGACGATCGCCTTCGAAAAAGTCTTTCCCACATATTGATCTATCGCGCATTCCAGCATTAAGATGATCGCCCTGGCGCGCGACCTCCTACCCGAACAGGAGCGCATTCCGCAGCCGCCATCCCCGAAATGATCCTGCTCGCGAAGCGAGGCCGACGGATCAGGTTCCCAGCGAAACGGCAGGTGTAGCCAGGAGACGGAGATGCTAAGTCCACGTGAATTCGCCACCCCCATGCTGCTCAAGGATGCGCCCGACCTGATGTGTCTGGACGGTGCGGATCTGGAGGCGCTTCTGGACCGCCAGCTCGTCACGCTGGAACAACTCGCATCCGGCCAGCAACGCCCGCTCATTACCAGCGACGGACACCTGCTCCTCAAGGCTGCCGCTCGTGTCCCGAACGACGAATGACACATCTTGCGTAATCCGTTCCGCAGTCAAGGAGTATTCCGTGGCCGAATCGTGGACAGGAATCGCCGTCGGTCTGTTTGGGCTGACTTCCGCCGTGCTGCTGGTTGCCGCTCACTATCGACGCGAATTGATCCGGCGGCGGCAACTCAGGCAGATGGACCATCGTCATTGTTGGGACGTGATGCAGCACAGGCGCTGAATGGGCGCTTTCGGATACAAAGCGCTCTTCGAAATGTCCAATTGCCGACAGAGGCGAACATCGCCTCATGGCCGACAAGGCCCGCTCGATGTTCGCGTGACCGGTCATTCGCTGATGCGTGAGCGATTTTGCAGACAGCATCTGCAAAATTCGTTCGGTCGGCCAAACTGCCCTTCTATTTGCAAGACGGTTTGTGGCGAAGCTGAGAGAGTGGTGACGGGAACTGACGGTTAGTTGCGATTTTGCACACCGATGCGAGTTGACAAATTTCTATCCGCAGTTGAGACAGATTTAATATGTTCTACGGCAATGGAAAGCGCGAACTTCTGACGCTATACGACATTGTCGGTACGCCGATTCGGCGGCACCGTAAGGTCAAGGGTGTCGCAAACCCGTTCGACCCGCAGTAGGAAAGTTATTTCGAAGAGCGGTTAGGCTTCGCGATGATGGACTCGCTCAAGGGCCGGATGCGGCTGATCCGGTTGTGGCTCGATCAGCAGCGGTCCTGTCCAGCCTGGCATCAGTTGATCACGAAATCCAGTGGGTGGCGTCTACTTCACTTGGAACGAAAGATCGATGGCGGAAAGGACACGATTCGTAACCTGACGATGCTTCACCGGATTGTCATCGGATCGCGCGTGCCCTCGGAGTCTCAGTAGTGAAACCGTTCCCGGCAATGGGGCTTTGAAAGGCTTTGGCCGTGTGCGGGGAAACTCGCATGCACGATTCTTAGGGGGCGGCGGTGCAGTAATGCACCGCTGCTACCCGACCTCAATACCAATTCAGGCAACGTCCCGAGGAAACCACGATCGGTCCCATTCCACAATTGCGTAGGAATACGACCTATATGTTGAATCTTTGGTCTTGACAGATTTTCGTCAGGTATTGGAACTGGTCCTTTTGGTGTTCACTCGCCCGGTTAAAGCTGATTCCAGCCCCGGTCGAATCCAGGCACACGACCGCAGCCGCGGACTCTTCCCGGCATTTCGAGTTACCGGCGAGCTGCCCTGCGGCCTTGGCGCGACGCTGCGATCGCTTCGCGCAGATCCTCCAGCATCGCACTGACGTGCACACCCGCGAGATCGCGCGCGGCCTGCGCGGCACCAAGTTCGCGGCGCAGTTCACCCATTTCGAACTCGAGCTGACGGATCCTCGCACGTGCGTCCTTGAGCGCGGCCGTCGTCAGCTGCAGCTCGCGTGCGCTCTCGTCGTCCGCATTGGATGACACCCCTTGGCCGGCCCGTGCATGCAGCGGCGCGACGCTCTCGCGCAGCAGTTCGCGCAACAATGGCGTGAGCGAGGCGCGCAGCGCGTCAGCATCGACGGTGACGGGATGTCGGGCGTCTTCACGTTTCCTGCGCTGCGCCACCGCGGACAGTTGTTTTACGGCGGCAGCCGTTGCTACGCGCGAGTCAGCAGGAAGCAGCGCGGACGCTTCGGCAGCCGCCTGTACAGCGCCACGCTCGAGCGCCTGCGCGCGCAACACCGCGGACTGGATTGTCGGCGTACTGGGGCGCCGACGTACTCCGACCTGCGGCGCGACATCCCGCAACAACCGACCGTAGGTCGTGGCGCCATAGACACGGCCCGTCGTAGCGCGTACCGCCGCAACGAGCCCGTCCAGAAAACCCGTGTTGTCCCGAGGGAAGTGACGGTCGAGCATCGCAACCGCACTCGAGATTGCGCGCACCTGCGAGTCGCTCCATTCGATTCGGGGTCGTCCCATTTGCCGCACCCTCAGAACAGCAACGCCTGGCGCGGATCGCGCGCGGGCGGCCGGGAGGCGGTGGCCCCCTTGCGACTGCGCGCGGAGGCGCGGCGCTGTGCAACGCGGCGCAGATGCGCGATCAGGGACACGATCTCGACGCCCGCCGTAAGGGTCAGCGCAAAGCGGCCAATCTCACCCGGCGCAGTCGCCGAACCCGCGCGCAGCGACGGCCGCAGCGCCAGGCGCCGCGCGCGGGCGAGCAACTGGCCGCGGCTCATTCCGGGCCAGCAGTCGGCGACGAACTGGCGGACGGTGGCGGGCAGTGACTCGGGCGCGACATCGCCAGGCAGCGCCAGGGCAATGAGTTCGAATGCATTAGCCATCGTGGAACCATCTCCTTCTATCACCTCACGCGAATCGGACTGAGCGCTGACCACGCGGTCGCCGCCAGCGACGCGTGCAATCCAGCGTCGCCCCAATTCGGTCACCTGAGGTATAAATAATGCGCATTATTATACCTCTCCTCCTCACTGCCTGGCACCGCCACCTGGATATGGCAAACAGGCAGGCCTGTATAAAGTACCCGCGCTGGATCACTTCGGTACGGTCGCGGCTTCGCGCATAGCGACGGCGGAAAATCAGGGCAGCGGTACGCTCCGCCACCTGCCGAACGTACGCAGCCAAGGACACGGGATCCCGACATTGCAATTGGCAAAAGGTGAGCTAGAATCAGGTGCACTCTTCACCGGGAGATTGCTCACCATGCAAATGGAAAGCTGGGTCGGGACAATCGAGCGCGAATGGCATCAGTTGCGCCACGCTGACCCTACACTGGATGTCGAAAAGTTCTCGCGCCACGTCATTGCGGCAAACAAGACTGGATTCCTGTCACCGGAGTCGCTCGCGGCGATCGCAAATGCACTGCTCACCAGCACGTTAAACCGCGCACCCCATCTGGGCCGCTGGTTGCTGGAGCGTATTGGCGCGAACCGCCATCCCGCCTGGCGAATGGCCATGGCTATTTCTCTCGTCACACCAACAGGAGGAGAGGCGGACTTTGGCAGAGGTAACGCGATTCTTGAAGACGTGATGAAGGACGAGACCGCGGACGGTCGTCTGCGCGGCCTGGCCGCCGCGGCGCTTGCCGACAGTGCACGGCTCGGGCGCGGCATGCAGCTGGACGCAATCCGTGCGCGCTCGCTGTACGAGCAGGCCATTGACCTGGGACACAATGCCTCAGCACACAACCTCGGACTTTTCTGGGAAGGTGTCTGGGGTGCGGAAGACAATAGCGTTGTCCGGGAGCGCACAAAGGCCATGCAAAGTTATCGACGCGGTGGCGAAGATAAACGTTGCCAACGCCGTCTGGAAGCGCTGGGTTGAGACCCTGTCGGCGTGACACCCCGCGCGAAACGGTGTCTCACTTCGAATCATGGATGACGTTTCAATGACTGTTTCCTCCTTTGCGTCACCCTTTTGCGGTCAGCCGCTCCACCGCTGCAAGGTAGCGGGCCTGGGAATCGTCAACATTGCCTTTCTGCCCCGCGCTCAGAACGTCGTACAGATGCCCGGCGACCACCGAGCCGATCGCGTGAATAGCATCGTGCCGCGTCAGTCCTTCGCTTATGAGGCGATGCATGGCCAGGACCACAGGGTCGAGACCCATCGCAATCTGGTTTTCCACGACGGTATGAAGCACGGCGTGTGCGGTGACATTTGGAAGTTTGACGTGCGCCGCCCGATGCCAGGCCTCGGCCAGGGCAATGCGCTCCTGTTCGTCGAGTTCGAGCCATGAGTCAGGCTCGGGCGCGTTTTGAGGGTTGTACGCTTCCATGCTTCACTCCTTTCAGTAACTGATCCGCACTGTAGATCACCCTCAGCCCGCAAAAGCGGCAGACCGCTTGCCTTCACATTATTGGGCCGCGCAGGGGAGTTTGTATGGCGCGGCAGGAAATGAGGCCGCAAAGACGCAACTACTCCATTACCGGGCTCTTAGAATAGCCCGGTTTGCCTCTCGTCCTGCGCTGGCGGCAAAGAGGCTCGGGCGCGCCGGGCCCCGCCGCGACGCGCGAGTCGGCGCACATGAGCTACGAGCTCGGCGCGCGCATCGTCGGTCACCAATACGAGTGCATAAAACTGCACGCCGTCGGGCCTGCGTTCGGGGCGCGCCCGCAGTGAAGCGCGCAACGCGAACCGACGTGCGCGGTCGAGCAACTGCGCCCGGCTCATTCCGGGCCAGCACGCGGCGACGAATTGGGATACGGGCGCCGGGAGCGATTCAGGTGCGCAATTGGCGGGCAGCGCCAGAGCCACGAGTTCGAGGCGATAGGCCATGCGAAGCGGAGAAGTCCGGAACATATAATCGTGGTGGAAACTGTGTTGCGCGACAACGGTCTCGCGGCGCTTTTTATCCAGCAATCGCGGCCTTGGAGAAGTCGCTCGTTACTACGTCTACGTCCAGGCGGCTCGCCTGAAACGACGTCGGTTCGCCCCCCGTCTGGTAACGATCCATAAGTAACAGTTGTTCATCGTAGGCTAGGTCCGCTACAAATTACGTATCATTCACTACGACAGAATCGACGGCGCCTAGACGCCATCGTTTTACGACCGCACCGATCAGCTTTTTGCTACCCCTAGCAAAAATTCGCCGTGAAACAAATGTCGGGAACAGCGGAGAAGCGTTGACGAACGGGGCTTCCAAGCAATTGAAAACAGTTTCGCAATGTTTCACGAAGGTACCGTATCCGCCGCCGCTATGGTTCGGGGACCCGGCTATTAGATCGGGGTCGCTGTTGGTTCCGTAACAGAAACCGGTACGGTGTTAGCGGTGGCAGTTAACTTGGCATAACTAAATGAAAGCCGTCGGGCTCAGTCCAAGCCTTAGACCCCTGCGCGACGGACCCACGCCGCAACTCTATCGCTGGGGGGCAGGCTCAGGAGAAGCGTTTATCCTGCCAAACAGCACCTCGAGCACCGTTAATGACGAGCAGCGTCGTACGTCGTGCAGGCCGACCCAGCTTTTTAAAAGCCGTGTCCGACAGCTTCTTGTGCTGTGGATGCTCGAAGCACAGTCGTCGAATGGCGGCTGCGGGCACCGCTTCGTCGATCAGGCCGTGGCAATGCGGAATGTAGATAACGGTGCACCTCGGTGTGATCCAGTTCGCGCAGACGCCTTGCTGATCTTCCGTCGGGCTCAGCGAGGATGCGCCTAGAAGTTCAAGTATCCGCTGGTCGACTGGTCGTGTCGCTGGCAGGCACGAACCGGCGGCAGTTGTGACGTTATTTCGCATGGGAGTCTAGGACCTGGGCCAAGTGACTTGCAGAATGACAGCAGAGCAGCGCTCGCGGACCGCTCACCACGTTTGGCCGGCTATACGCGGTGACAAGCGGTCCGGGTGTAATGAAGCGACCACGATGGAGAGATTGCGATGCTGTCATAACTGCGGAGTCAAGAATCCGCCTGGTACGCCACGGATTCGGGGCTCGCTCCCGAGTGCCACCCTCGGGAGCCGTCCCCCGAAATCATCGCGGACCGCGCTTGTATTTCCCCGTGCGGCGCACGGGCCGCAGCAAGGCTGCATGCGATCGTGAACTGGCATCCGCGAATTCGGCAACGCTCGGCGCGCTTGCACTGATGCGGGACAAGATGAGCAAGAACCTGATGGAAATCGGTGCGCACTCGTCACCCATGCCTTGGTGATATTCGAACGCATCGGCCGCGTGACGGCAGAGCTAAGCGGCAGCCACGGATAAATCGTAGAACGGGCTATTGCAGGTTCCGAGTAACGATATCTCGATGCGTGCCTATCTGTATCACTGGCCCGATTCGCGAGACGCTGCGCCCCTGTTATAACGAATTGGAGCGACTCATTCTTAGGTATGTATGCCGTGAGCAGACCGCGATGTCGAGCATTGGTACCCATGTGTGCGATCGCCACTTGTAGTTCATGGCTAACTCGGATCCAAAAGGGATCGGCGAGGGCAAACTGAGGCGTTCATTGCGGTGGCGTCCGCTTGTCGGCCCGCTTTCGCCGGAGTTGCAGCGGTTCGCGGTGCTCGTGCTAGTGGGTTTCCAGAGGGGCTGGTAGCCGTGCAAAATCTATCCGGCAAAAACCCTGGGCGGCAGGCGATCTCCTGGCTACCGGCTAGAATGAATATCACATCGCCGTCGACAAGACGCTGCCCCAGCTGCTCTAGCGTCGCTCGCCGCGCCTGACGGCATCCCCGACCGGATTTGTGCGCGTTACACCGAGCCGGCGCCCAGCCGCCCGTGTTGCCGAAAGAGCCTGCCTTCGGGGCGCGTCCGAAAGGGAAGTCGACGTCTTGTGCGCGCGCTGTGCTTCCGTGGCCACGACGTGGTGCTCAACTTCACGGTCTGGCGCTTTTGTCGTCCCTCGTCGTGCCGAACACGGTCGAAGCAAAGGTAAGTTATCTGGGTGCCCGCGGGATGCTCACCGGGGACAAGTTCGAGTCGAATTCGCTTTTCGACGTCCTGACCTCTGATGCTGTTGTTGAAAGGCATCACGAAAGTGTGCCGGTGTTGATTGCAACATACGGTATCTCGACGAAGCCAGTCGTCTACGCGGCTTTTCTTCTCGATGGCGTTGTTGTTGGCAGGAACGCGATTAGAGGGTGTTAGGCACTTTTGCTAAGGGTTGCAAAGTGAACAAGCATAAGCACGGAGAAGACGACGAAGTGCAAGCCAGCCAGAGTTTCGGGCAATCGCTCGTAGTCTCGTGCGAGCCAGCGGAAGCGGTTGAGCCAGCCGAAGCTGCGCTCAACCACCCAGCGGCGCGGCAACAGCACGAAGCCTTTTTTCGCCTCGGGCAACTTGATGACCTGAAGTTCAATCCCCTCGTCAAGCGCCGCCTGT
>NZ_JBFPKO010000071.1:0-8930 GCF_040948765.1 Paraburkholderia sp. BR10923
AAGCAAAGATTCGTGACCTCATTCCTAACCTGCAGCGGACGACGGCCATACCCCGTTCTCGCGAAGGATTTGCGTCGCCGTAAACCGCAGATTTGATGCGGACGCTCAGCGTTGTGATGGGCAATCGACCCGGTTGGCAGGAACTCCTGGAACGCTGAACGACCGCAGGGAATGCTCGAGAGCATCAAGTGGAAAGCAGCGGAAAATCCACCTGATACACAACTCACTCAACGGCTACGCGCCTGTGCGAGCCGACGTCATTCAATGCCCCTCGAAAGCTTCAGCGTCGCTGGCCTCCAGTGTGGCGCGCCTCTCTACCACGCGCCACGAGTTGTCAACGACGGCTGCTCCTAAAGACGCGGATGCATGCCGAAGCAAATTTATACCTAACTGACGCGCCTGGACACCGCATCTACGATGATTATCGCTGCGCCCTTCGCACCGATCATCAGAGACCGTGCGTTCGTGTTGCCAGAGGTGACGTGCGGCATGATCGACGCATCCACTACCCTCAATCCATCCGCCCTCACGCGAAGCCTTCCATCGACGACTGACATTGCATCATTGCCCATCCTGCACGTGCTCGTCTGGTGCGACGCAGTGGCATAGATGGTTTGCCTAGAGCAGCCTGCCTTTGCGCCGTAAGCAATGGTCCTTACCAAAGGGCGAGCTAGTGCGTAGTCTGACGCGTCTTTAGAATGGGATCGTCGCTTCCCACGCATCTTCTGCCTTTGAATGTGTGTAATTCGCAGACAAGAGGGGGACGTCTACCCTCTGCTGCTCAGATCGTCATTGTCGCTACCATGCACTTCGTAGTGCTACACATTATGGGAATGTTTATCAGCTGGTGATAAGAGGACAAGGCGGCACTTTACGTTGTGGAAAGCGCACCAAGTACTGGGCACGTTCCTCTCGGCCGGCGGTGCCGCGGTACTAACGCTCGCTGCGGCAACATTTCATTTTCATACAACGGAATGACGATGACGGGCCACCGCCGGTTGGAATTGATCTTTACCTCCGCCGTGGAGGTTTGAACGGCTTAAATGTTCTCACTATAAATTTGTAGTGTGAATTACCTTCCCAAAGGAAATTTGTTCGCCTCGGTTTATACGTTTAACTGCGGAAATTTTCGTTGGTTAATGGTGACCAGCGTGAAGTTTATAAAAACGAGGAAGAGGCGTTGAAGATCGATAAATATAACGGCAAGAAATAAATTTCGTTTTTATAAATCAATGGAGATTGAGTCATGAGAAAGCTGTTTTGTGTAGGGGTCGGGTTGGTCTTCGGCATAACAAGCGGAATTGCGCTCGCTCAAAGCAGTGTTACCCTTTACGGTATCGTCGATGAAGGTCTCAATATCAATACCAACTCAGATGGTCACCGGCAATACTACTTGTATAGTGGTGTGATCCAAGGCAGTCGATTTGGTCTGAAAGGGACCGAAGATCTGGGCGGAGGACTTTCTGCAATATTCACCATCGAAAATGGCTTCGACGTCAATACCGGGAAGCTTGGGCAAGGCGGCCTAATGTTCGGTCGGCAAGCTTATCTTGGGCTGTCGAGTCCATACGGCACCTTGACGCTGGGTCGCCAGTACGATTCGGTCGTCGACTATGTAGGCCCTCTTGGGGCGGGCGAACAATGGGGAGGCACATATGTCGCGCATCCAAGCGATACCGACAACTTGAACAATACTGCGCGGACGAACAACGCTATCAAATATACCAGCGCCAATTATGGCGGGCTGCGCTTTGGCGGGGTGTACGCTTTGGGTGGCGTTGCTGGAAATGTCACCCGCAATCAGATCTGGTCGCTGGGCGCTGGCTACTCGAACGGTCCGCTGACGTTAGGCATTGGATATCTGAACGTACGCAACCCGAATACTTCTTTTTATGGTGCTGGCGGTACTGTCGCGCCTACGGTAAACGGCGTTCCAGGATCGAATTTCGGCGCGTCGCCCACGATCTCAGGATACGCGTCAGCCCATACACAGCAGGTCTTCGCGGCAGGTGCGGCATACGGCATCGGGGCAGCAACGGTTGGGGTGGTCTATTCAAACGTCAAATTTATGTCGTTAGGTGACAGAACGTCAGGTCCAGTTCCGGCGGGCGGCATTAGCGGAACTGCGACGTTCAACAACGCGGAGCTGAACTTTAAATATCAGATTACCCCGGCACTGCTGGCTGGTGCTTCGTATGTCTACACAAGGAATAGTGGCGCAAATGGCGTGGAAGGCGCGACGTATAACCAGGGTTCGCTTGGCGTCGACTACTTCCTGTCGAAGCGAACAGATGTGTACGCAATCGGAGTGTATCAAAAGGCAAGCGGCACCTCCTCGACTGGCAATGCCGCCGTCGCGTCAATTAATGGAATCACGCCTTCGAGCAACGATCGACAGGCCGTATTCCGGGTGGCAATACGTCACAAGTTCTAGACAAACTTCCCGGTGCGTCCTTCGATTTCTGGACATTGTTCGAGGAGCCGGGAAGATTGAGCGATCCGATCTCCTCCGGGCGGACGTAGTCCTCTTCCATTCGATCTTGTCTCGCGAGACTGTTTAAGAAGCGACGTACAATGTAAAGATGTCATGCGTCGAAATGCGAACTTGATTTAAGAGGGAAAGCCCGTTCTGGTGATCGTGCGTGCGGTGACGGCGGTCCTTTGCCTCTGTCGATGCCGAGGACACGCTGTCTGAGGCAAATACACTGTTCCGTTTGCCATAAGACGATTTGCACTTGCCACTTACGGAAGAGCAGGCAGATTCGCTACGAGGGCAGTTCAAGGTTGCACACGCACCTCACAGCGGAGAACGCTCCAGAGCAGTTCGGTAAGGAGCCGCTTGCATGGAAGCGCTGATGAGCGCTCCCATGCAGACTCATCGGGCTACGCGGTGCTGACGAAGCAGCTTGACAGCGACGCCAGCGGTGCAAACGACGGTCATCGCGCTAACCAGAAAAACTGCACGCACGCCCGCGTGTCCACCCACCCATCCGAGCGCCGGACTGCCCGCAGCCATCGCCAGATCGAGGAAGGCTGTATAGAGGCCCATCACCATCCCGCGATTTCTGGCCGAGGCAGCTCTCACTGCCTCAACGCCGAGTCCTGGATAGACGAGTGAATAGCCGAGGCCGGCAATCGCGGCTCCTGCTGACGCGAGGAGAGCCGTCCCGGCAAGTCCCATCAGCAGCAGACCGGTCGCTTGGACAATCACGAATATTAAGGCGACTCTCGCACCGCCGAACCGGTCAGGAAGATGACCCGCAATCGCGCGCGCAGCGATAAGTGCGACACCAAAGGCAGTGAAAGCCATCCAAACCGGCTGCCACTGCCTCTCCGTATAGAGGAGCGAACTGAACGCGAGGATCGCGCAGTAGCCGATACTGGCCAGCGCCGCGCCCAGCCCCGGCAGCCAGACGGCTCCGACGATCGTGCCGAAGGAGGCGTGCTCCGCGTGGGGGCGTGGCGCCACTGCCGGCATCCGGACCAAGAGAGCGAGTACGATCAGGGGCAGCAGCACCGTGATCAACGCTATCGCGACAAATCCGAATGATGTGTACAGGGTAGCTCCGATCGGGCCGCCCAGCGCCAATGCCGCGAACATCGCTGTCCCCACCCAGGCGATCACTTTCCCGGCGTGTTGCCTGTCGACGAGGCCGAGACCCCACGCGACGGCACCGGTGATGATGAAGCTTTCAGCCCCGCCGAGCACCGCGCGCCCGATCAGCAGGATCGCGACGGATAGCGCCGGGACCGTAACGCAGGTGAGCGACAACAAATAGAGCAGCCCTGCCGCTGACGCTGCAATCAGACCAGCGAGCACGCCGCGCTTCGCGCCGCGTTTATCGGAATAGGACCCAGCCCAGACACGCGAGACGAGTGAAGCGGCGAACTGCGCGCCTGCCACCAGGCCGACTACGAAGGTCCCGAAGCCAAGACCGCGGCTGACATGTAAAGGAAGAACTGGAAGCGCTATGCCAATGATCGCAAAGCCGACGAGCACGGCGGTCATGACAGGCATCAGCGTAGCGACAACAGAATCTTCGGCCGTGCTCGCCAGAGGTGAATCGGACATAGAGGTGCCTTTACATTTTGTATCCGGGTTTCTTGTAAAGCGTGTCTGAACGTGCCTCGATATCGGGACGATAGACCTCCTCCTTCCATCTGTTCGGTGTGACTTCCTCAAAAGCAACCGAGACGGACTCAGGCCCGTATCCCAGGACATCCATCACATCACGAGTGATTGCCTCGGTGAGGCGTCGCTTTTGTTCTTCGGTCTTCCCGGGCCACGCTTTGACGATGACATGCGGCATGAGGTTGATCCTCCAGTGATTGAGTACGACAAACGCGCGGACCTATCCGCGCCGAAAGTGTGGGCATCAGTACGCCTGGCTCGTGGGACGGAAGAGGACTTCGTTGATGTCCACGTCGTCCGGCTGGCTCATGGCGAAGGCGACAACCCGGGCAAAGGAGCTTGCCGGAATCGCTTTCTCGTACGTCTTTGCCATGCCTGTGGCGACGTCCTGATCGGTAATCGTCCGGATCAGTTCGGTGGCGACCGCGCCGGGCGAGACGATGGTGGTGCGGATGTTCCAGGGCTTGACTTCCTGACGCAGCCCTTCAGAGATCGCCCGGACCGCCCACTTGGTCCCGGCGTAGACCGCGCCGCCGGGACCGACCTTGTGACCCGCGACCGACGACACGTTGATGATCTGCCCGGATTTCTGCGCCTGCATGTACGGCAGTGCAGCCGCGATGCCATACAGCACGCCCTTGATGTTGACGTCGATCATTCGATCCCACTCGTCGACCTTGAGCTTGTCGAGCATCGAGCTAGGCATCAGGCCGGCATTGTTGAGAATGACGTCGATCCGGCCATGCAGTTCGACGCCTCGATCGACCAGCGCCTTGACCTGATTGCGGTCGGTCACATCGGTCTGCAAAATCGCCTTCGCGTCGAGTCCGAGCTCGCTTGCAAGGGCCTGCAGCCGATCAAGGCGGCGTGCGCCCAACACAAGTTTCGCTCCTAGCGTCGACAGATGGCGCGCGGTTTCTGCACCGAGACCGCTACTGGCGCCAGTGATGACGACGACCTTGCCGTTGATATTTTCAGTCATGAAGCTCTCCTTCCTTTTCGAAGCTTTGCGGAATTGCGTCCAGCGGAGAAGCCGCGCAGGCGCAGTTTCATTAATGCGTGGTGATCGACTGTTCCGCTCAATCGCCTCCCACCGAAGCTTCGGTCATGACGTGGCTCGCTTCGAAATCACGTCCTTGAACACTGGCAACGCCGAAAAGACGTTTGGCCAACCCCGCATAGAAAGCGAGTTGGGTCAGCATCTCGGACGCCTCGTCCCTCGTGAGGCCGTTGTCCATAGCGCGGTTCAGGTGATACGGGATTTGTGCGACCTGACCATTCGCAACGAGCGCGCTCACCGTGACCAGACTTCGGTCGCGTGGCGCGAGTCCCGGGCGCAACCATAGGTCGCGGAAGAGGACGTCGGTCGTGTATTGAACGACGCCCGGCGCCACTGCGCCGAAATTCTCCTCCACCGTCTGCGCGCGCTGCTTTTCCGCAACTTCGTTTAGCGGCAGCAATGCCACGTCGGCGCGAGGGAGCTGGTCTATGCCGATCCCACGCTCGTCGAATATAGGTTTGACGATGGCCGAAGCCGCTGTTGCGTTGGCCCATCCCGAGTAAAAGGCCAGATGGGTGATGATTTCGGATATCTCCGCGGGCTTCACGCCGTTATCGAGCGCCAGCCGAGAATAGAACGGCATTTCCACGGTCTGGTTGCGAGCAATGAGCACCGAAAGGGTCACGATGCTGCGGTCACGTGGCGACAATTGCGGCCGCTTCCACAGGCCGTTGAGGACAGTGTCGGTCGTATAGTGTTCCAAGGCCGGAGAAACCGACTTCAGGTCGGTGAGCGACGACGGTTCTTGCATCATTTCACTCCTTTGCATGTGCGCAGGCGGGGGATCAGGATTGTCACGGCTCCCGCCGCGGCCAGCGACGGCATCCGCTTGAGCCATCGCCCACGGGCAACGGTATCGTTCGTCCGTGACCTGTTCGAGCCAGGTGACGTTCTTGCCATCAAGCGCCTCCTGCTGCGCGAGATCTGTCATTACGAGGGTGGAAGTGACTCCGTGCCTGCGCTTAACACGAGGCGGGATAGACACGACGCCGCAAGAGGCGATTTCCTGCTTTTCCGCTAGAGCGAACGTGATAATCGGCGCCAGGTCATGCGGATGACTGTGGCTTGCGGTCCACTGGTCCGCTCGTACGAAATCGCGCCCCTACAGCCGCGTTGACTTGAAAGAGCCGGCGGATTCACGGTTGGCCGCTGACGCGCCGCGTTGCTCCGCCGAAGGGCTGCGAACCGTCACGCACGATCTTGATACCCGCAGACACGAACCTGGCGGCGAATGCAATCAGGGAATCTGAACCACTGCCGCGATGATCACGGCTGTGCCGAGTCTGATCAGTTTTGCTCGCCACTGCCAAGATATTGCTCATCGGGCACCTTCTCCAGCCATTCGACGTTCTTGCCGTCGAGCGCTTCCTGAATGGCGATATGCGTCATTGCCGTGGTTGCAGTGGCGCCATGCCAGTGCTTATGACCGGGCGGGCACCAAACGACGTCGCCTGCGCGAATTTCGACGCGCGGCTCGCCCTCACACTGAGTCCAGCCACATCCGGCCGTCACGATCAGCGTCTGGCCGAGCGGATGGGTGTGCCAGGCAGTACGCGCGCCCGGCTCAAATGTGACGCTTGCGCACGAGACGCGCGCCGGCGGTGGCGGAGCGTTGAGTGGATCGAGCCGTACCGTGCCGGTGAACCACTCTTCCGGGCCTTTTTTCGAGGGCTGTGAGCCCGCGCGTTTCAGTTCCATGACTGATCCTCTCAATGTGCTGTAAAGGCATAAAAGCCGATGTCGCTAATCTATCGACTATCCATTCATGCGACTAGATGGCAATATCGGCATGCCCTTATGCTGTGGAGCATTAATCGATGGAAGACTTCAACGATCTGGTCGGTTTCATGACGGTCGGGCGGGAGCGCAGCTTTACGCGAGCTGCCGCGCAACTGGGCGTGTCGCAATCCGCGTTGAGCCGGACGGTGCGCGGCCTTGAGGAGCGAATGGGCTTGCAACTGCTGACGCGCACGACGCGCAGCGTATCGCTGACCGAAGCGGGTGAACGGTTGCTCGCGTCGATCGGGCCACGATTCGAAGAAATCGAGGCGGAGCTCGAGTCGCTTCGCGCGATGACTGATAGGCCGGCCGGAACGGTGCGGATCACGACGACGGACTATGCGGCAAATACTTACGTCTGGCCGCGACTGCAGACCATCCTGCGCCAGTATCCCGAGCTGAAGGTCGAACTGGTGAACGACTACGGCCTCGCGGATATCGTCGCGGATCGCTACGATATCGGCGTGCGGCTTGGGGACCAGGTGGCCAAAGACATGATCGCCGTACGCATTGCGCCGGACATGACGATGGCAATCGTGGGCTCGCCCGACTACTTGCAGTCAAGACCCCTTGCGAAGACGCCGCACGACCTGACCCTGCACAACTGCATCAACCTGCGACTGCCAACGAGGGATTCGCTGCTTCCCTGGGAACTCTGTAAAGGACGGCGTGAATTGCAGGTCCGGGTCGAGGGCCAGCTCACGTTCAACAACGTGTATCAGATGATCGATGCCGCGCTAGGCGGCTTCGGGCTTGCATATGTACCGAAGGATCTCGCGGACGCTCATGTGAAGGCTGGCCGGCTCAGTTGGGTTCTCGCAGACTGGTTCCCAACCTTTGTCGGGCACCACGTCTACTATACGAGTCGGCGCAAATCGTCCCGGGCGGTGCAACTCGTCGTGGATGCGCTTAAGGCAGGATACAGGCGTCGGGGGCCGTAACTTTTCACTGGCCGGCTTCGGCCACGGGGTGCCTCCACGGACCTTGCAGCTGATCACGTTGCGCAACGCGCCGAAGCCGCCGGTGCTCCAAGAAGCCCGGCTAAACTCGATCACTTCAAGGGCGCTGCATCAATGCATCGATAACCGCGATGGAAGCCGGCGATGCCGGCCAACGACTTTGATAGTAGGCGTGATATCCAGGGAAGAACGCCACATCATCGCGACATTACGATGAGTTTTCTTATACTTTTGGCCGTGGTCCTCGCTGCGCCCCGGCGTGGTCGAAGCGGGCTGGCAGAGGAAGATACGCGGCCCTCGCCCAACGATAATTCCGCTAAGATGCCGCCACCCTACCCGATCCACCGGCATCTGCGCAATCGGCGCGCACCTGGACGGGGGTGGCGATGTCTTCCTGGCGCCCGGACCTGGCTCACTTCTGGACGCCGGCGGAAGCTTCCGGGTTCGGCGCCCCGAGCTCGATCGCCGCTGCGGCGCCAGGATCGATCTGCCCGTCAATGCCGATCCAGGGAACTGGCTGAGCGCGTAAATCACCGAGTCCCGCTCTCTTCGCCCGTACCCACGCTGGATGACCGTCGCGCCCACCACAACGCTGAAAATCGATGAAGTAAAAAATTAGCGAACATGGTGTCCGGAAATGAAGGCCCGGATAGCTCCACCTATCCGCCCTTCATTTCTTTGGCTCCATCTATACAGCAGACTGGGGCCAACGTGGCGCGGTCCTACCCCGCGCTCAGGAGAAGCTGTTGCCTTTCGCCACAGCACTTGCTGGCACGTCCGAGTCCAGCCGACGCACATCGCCGTTCCCCCTGACCAACAATCGCGGTTTATCGTTGCGATCTTTCAATGACCGTCTATGTTCAAGGAAGCGCTACTGTCCCTCGATTCGAGGTTTAATCAAAAGCCTAGATGTGGGCGGGCTGTGCCAGGCCAGGCATATCCATTTGCGTGCTCCGTCGGAGAAAACGAGTGTGCAACTCCGGTTTAACGCCGGTCGGGC
>NZ_JBFPKO010000072.1:0-8829 GCF_040948765.1 Paraburkholderia sp. BR10923
CATCGTCGCAATAGGAAACGGCGGCCTTCCAGTCTTACCCCTTGGATAGTGCGGTTCGATCAACGCAATCAACCTCGACCATGGCACAACGCGCCTCATCTCATCGAGAAATTCCCGCTTGCGCGTGAGTTTCGTTGAAAGATCCAGACCAAGACCAAGCTGTGTCATCGAGGTACCCCTTAAACCTGCCTTCTCCCAGGATAGTCCACCGAGACGTCAACGCCAGGACTTTTGCAGACCTTCCCTAGGTATTTGTGCGCTCCCGCTCATCGCCAGCGGTGAAGTCTGGCTATCGCCAGTGTCATCCGCGTGGGTATTCGACTAATTCCGCGACTCATCATTTGCGATAGACGTGCGATTGATTACCGTACGGCCTGACGGCCACCCCCGCGGAGTGGGCGTAGATCACTGTCCGAACAAAGCTTGTCCAGGTAGTTACTCGCGCGCACTATGATCTCCATGCGGGTGACGCAGATCTGGCGGTCGTACTCGTTGATCACAGCAGTGAGGTCACCGATTAACTCTCGGGGAACGCTCCACCTTCCGCTGTTGTCGGCCTCGACGATGATATCTTCGAGGTCACGCTTAACGTTTTCAAGGAATTCGATGTCAAGCTTCCCATGTCCTGCCCGAGTGATAAAGCTCGTGATAATTGTGACCTGCAAGGCTACGTTGATCAGAGGATGGTCCCGCTCGCCATTGCGTAGACGCTCAAGTGCGATGCGTGCTCGCAGCACCAGATCAGACGCCCGTTTTCGTGGCATAGGGAGTAAGAGTGCTTTGCAATGCGCTGCAGCCGTTGGTGTCAGCAATGACTGGTGATTTTTGTTGTTGGGCATGTTTGGAAAATCCACAGATTCAATTCGAGACGAATGTTGGGATGAATCGCCGGTGATCAAGATTGATTGTCGGACTTGCCCCTGCGTCATTGTATTGCCTCGTGAAGTCCGCGCGCCCTGCAGCGTTAGCTCGCAGCAACATTCATGTGTGAGAGAGACGGGCTTTTTTGATACCAATGCGAACCGCGGAATGAATCAGGACTCGTACGGTGCTTACCTCTACCGGAAATAGAGTCGCTCGATAATCGCGAGCCATCCTCTTTCCCTTCCTTGACAATGTCGCCGGAATCGGGGTAGGCTTGGGCGTTCTCTCGTGCGATCGGCTAGGAGTTCATATTTTCGCAGATCGGCGCAACGGGCCGGGCCTGACGATCTGGTGGTGGCCTGTCGGCGGACGCGGTTAGACACGTGCTCGTCAGCAACATCACAAAATCCCTCGTTTCGGATGCAGCTGAGATTGACATCTCGCGCACGGTGCCGACGGCGCCTGCCAAATGCGCGATTCTGCCTAAACGCGTGATCCTGCACTCATCGAAGCACATCGACTGAAGACGATTTGCGACAGATGGTGATTCCGCCAAATTCCTCCGGTTTGAGCGACAACGACAACGGTTTTTATGGTCCCCCCAATCGATCTTATATTTGTTTATGTCGGAGAGTTCTCAATGGATCAAACTTGGCTAAAAGGCAATAATTTTCGTCCCATCTCGGGGACCATTTATTGCGAAATGTCAAACTGACGAAGGATCCTGATCTTGACGCCCACGTCAATTTGACCTTCGAGAACTATAATTTCAACGCTGTGACGTGCACGGAACCATTCGGATCCTTGAGGATGCCGATCGGCTTTGGAAATCGCCCGATCCAGAGCCAATAGGTCGGCGATCTGGGTCTATTCCGACATGACTTGGCGCAGTGCATCCAGTCTTAAATGCTGGCTCGCAAATGGCGGAATGACTTATTCAAGCCTGAAATCTGCATGCCGCGAACTGGCTGGGATCATAGCGGAGTGGGAATACGAGGTTGGTCAGGCAGATTGCGAGGTGTTGGAAGTCTCGAAGGCGACTACAAGATCGATACGATTGGCGTCGGCAATCTCGATGAGCCTCCACAAACCTGATGGCCGTCCGTGTCTGCGACGACCCTTCGGGTGCCGGCGTGTCTGAGGACGCAAGGACTCTTTAAATAGGGATTGTCTTGTTCTCATCAGTAAAACCTAGTCATTACGTGGAAAGCATTGAAATTTTGACCGAGCGCAGAGCGCCGCAATCAGCGCGCGGCGCAGGAAAAAACGCCATGTGCGGGAAACGCTGGAGCTGGGAGCTTCGGTGTCGGCCGTGGTTCATCGGCACGGCGTCAACGCCAATCATTTGTTCGGCTGCCGAAAGCAATGCCAGGAAGGAAGTCTGGCGGCGGAGAGTGTGGGTGAAGCTTTGTGCCCGCATCAGAGTTGGCCGCCGTCGAGCAGCGCCTCGGCACAACACAGGCTACGCAGCCGTCGAATGGCTCTCGGTCAATGGCTTGGCCAGTATCGACCACCGCACGCGCAGCCTCGCTCGCCAACTGGGTCTTGAGCCGTCGTCCACCCTTGTGAGGTCGCCGCAGAGCAAATGGCATGACCGAATCGTTCGTGAAGGTTATGAAGCACGACTACGTCGCTTCGTTGGACAAGCCTGACGCACAACCGGCGCTCTCGCGTCTGGCTATCGCGTTTGAACGCTACAAAGAGGCGCCGCACAAAGCCCTGAAATAGCCCTCGCGTCGCGAGTTCAGACATGCTGCGGCCGTCATCAACCTAACGGTGCCCACGTATGCTGAATTACAGGAGCCACTCCAAGAATTACCCCCGGAGAAATTAGGCTCCGGGAGGGAGCAAGGCGAACGGTGAATGATAATCGACACGGTCTTGCGATGACCGCAAAACGCTGCCGGCGGAACAACCGAGTGAGATGTTGTGACAGTCCGGTGGCTAGTTGCTGCAACTACAGCGCGGCTGGCATCGTGGCCAGTGCCGCGCACAAGGCGTGGCACCGCGCGCGGGCGCGAACGACCGTGGTCGTGGTGGTTCTGCCCTTAACGGCATCCAATTTGCTGACCCTACTGCGTCGTCAGTCAGCGAAACTACAAAGGCATTGAGCAAGTTTTGGCCGAAGCAACGCGATGCAAACTACTGATGCTTTGAGACTGATCAAACCGGCACGATAGGGCGTTCGCTATATTCAATTGCATTCGCGACGAGGCGTTCGCGCGTCCAGCGGTCGGTTCAATGTTCCGGATTCGCCTTCGTATGGCGGGTGCGCCGAATCGACGGAAAAAATAGCTGTATCGGACCGAGCGGCGATCCGAGAAGTGATGTGACCGAGCAGCACTGTGCAGTGCGCTGTGGACGAGTGATCGCGTTGTTGAAAACATAGCTGACAGAATGGTAAAGGCGAACCAACCTGGCTAAACCAAATGTGCATTTTCACACTCCGAATATCGGAAATCTGCCGGGGCACGCGTCAAAAGTGCGACATATTGCAGGAATTCACGCAAGCGTATCACCAGCGTGCGATGGGCTTTAGAGTCCATCGCACAGGTGTCGATCTCATAGCGGAGCGCTGGGTCGGTGCCAACACACGGCAAGATTCAATAGAAAGTGCTGCGCTAATGCAAGCCGCCTGTTATGCACCAATAGAATTTCGAGTGGGGTTCTCGCTTTGTCAAAAAAAAATGCCGACACCGCTGCCGATAATCCGCTGATCCCCGTCGCAATGGACCATCACGAAACAGCGATGCATATGAACCGGTCCGCATTCGCCTGTTTACAGGCAGCGCCGGATTCCGTTCGTGGACGAATTCCTACGGACACCGCACACCCGGTCGCTAGTTCAGAGCGCGATGCAGTAATAGAGAAACAACGGTTCGCTGCGTGCCGGAACGAGCAACTGGCGACTCAAGTGGAATTGCGTAGGGAAATCCTCATGCTGCGCGAAGCACTTGCTGAAAGTGACGATCTGATCGCCCTTCATAAGATTTATCGAGAGAGCGCGGAGAAGCGCGCTGCGGCCGAACGTGAAAGCACACGTGCAATGCGAGTACAACTGAACAAAATGGATGTACTGAATAGAGCGTTGCAAGCGGAAGCAAGTGCGATGGAGCGGGTTTTGAATAATCCTTCATCCTACTTATCGGGTCGGGAGGTCCATCCGCTCGCGGCATTGCAGGGCAAGCGTGTTCTGTATGTCGGAGGGCAGCCCGGATCTCTTTCTGCGATCCAGTGGCTCGTGGAAGCCTCAGGTGGAACGATGGCGCGCGGCAGCGACACGGTGGACTGTGCCGGTTTGCTGGCCGCCGCGTTGCCGGATGTGGACATGCTCATGTTCCCTGCCGACTGTATAGACGACGATACGGTGAAGATGTTCGAGTGGATCTGTGAGCGCAATCGTATCGCGTGCTATCAACTTCGCACGGCAAGCTTGGCAAGTTTTGTGGAACTCATCGAGCGGCTCAGCGCGTTTGCGAAAACGGGTGCTGCTGTGCGCTCCGCGCGCTTTTGCCAGAGGCACGGCTAGGAAGCCCAATGGCAGGCTGCCGAGTTCAACATGCAGCGAAAGGAACGGCGCTGATGACTGTACGTAAACTCCTGCTATGGGCCAGCCCTGTCTGGCAGGATCTTTTGCTACCCACACACTAAACGAAAATCGAAGGTCACTGCGCGATCACAAAAGGAGAATTGCTATCACGTGACATCGGCGGGCTGCATTATCCTCCGTCGCAACGCCACTTTGGACCGTATGGTGAATGCGATGTTCGTAGCGACCCAACGTACGATAGGAGTTTTGTTTTTGGCGGTTCACGTTTTTGGGGGCTCAGGAAAGACCAATCTCTCTATTCCCGAGAAGAGAGGATGGAAGTTGAGAACGTACACCACTTGGGAACGTCGACGTCCGGTGCAATGTGAAAGCTCTTACTTCAGTTCGATACGGACAACTTTTGTTCAAAGACGACACGCATCGATCTCCGCGATCACCAGTTAAGAGGTCATCTTATGCAGACAGTGCTTATCGTATTGGCAATTGCTGTATTAGCGTGGGCGGCCGACCAGCACCGTTTTGTTAAGGGCTGGAAAGTGTACGAGCATAAGCACGGGAGAATACGGAGAAATGCTAACCAGCCAGGGTTGCAGGCAACCGCTGGTAGTCGCTTGCCAGACGACGGAAACGGTTGAGCCAGCCGAAGCGAGCCTGTCAGATTTTTAGTGTGCCGAGGTCATGAGACGATAACGGAAATTACGTCCTATGACCGAAGCAACTGTGACCAAGAAGAGCAAGAACCCGAAGGCGCCGAAGCTGTTCCCCGACGAGCTGATCGATCAACTGCTGGCGCAGATTCAGAACAAGGATGCCGAGTCGGTTCTCGGCGAATCGGGCACTGGCCGGGCAACTGAAGAAGCAACTGGCTGAGCGCATGCTGTCAGCGGAGCTCACGCATCACCTGGAGAGCGAGGCTGAGCAAGGCAAGGCCGGCAACCACCGCAACGGCACGAGCCGCAAGACGGTCATCACGCCCAGCGGCGAACTGAATCTGGACATTCCGCGCGATCGGCAGGCGACGTTCGAGCCGCAGCTGGTGGACAAATATCAGCGCCGGCTGCCCGGCTTTGATGACCACGTCGTCAGCATGTACGCGCGCGGCATGAGCGTGCGTGAGATCTAGGGCCACTTGCTGGTGTTGTACGGGCTCGAAGTTTCGCCCGACCTTATTTCGACCGTCACCGACGAGGTGCTGGCCGAAGTCGAACAGTGGCAACAGCGTCCGCTCGAGGCGATGTACCCGATCGTGTATTTCGACGCACTTCGGCTGAAGATCCGCGACGAGGGGACGGTCAGGAACAAGGCGGTGTACCTCGCGCTGCGCATTCGGGCCGATGGCCGCAAGGAAGTGCTTGGTTTGTGGATCGAGCAAACCGAAGGCGCCAAGTTCTGGCTGAAGGTCTTCAACGAACTGAAGAACCGCGGCTTGCACGACATCCTGATCGCGGTGGTCGACGGTCTGCGCGGGTTTCCCGAAGCGATCGAGGCGGTCTATCCGGCCGCGCAGATCCAGACGTGCATCGTGCACCTGATCCGCAATTCGCTGAATCTGGCGAGCTGGAACACTAAACTCCTGACACCTGACACCTGACACCTGACACCTGACACCTGACACCTGACACCTGACACCTGACACCTGACACCTGACACCTGACACCTCCGCCGAAGCTGCGCTCGACCACCCAGCAGCGCGCAACAGCACAAAGCCCGTCTTGCCTCCGGCAGCTTGATGACTTAAGCTCAATGCCTTCGTCCAGTGCCGCTTGCGCGGGCTCTTCGCCAGTGTATCCGTGGTCGGCAAACGCCACCTTGAGCGTCTGGCACGTTGCCTGCTGAACCTGCCGCGCCAACTCTCTGACCTGCGCGCGCTCCTGTTCCTTGCCCAGCGTCACACGTACCGCGAGTAATCGCCTCAACCTGTCCACCGCCATATGCACGCGCTTGGTTGACCTCGACGGTCCTGAGCAACCTGGATGATGGTGGAACGCAGGTCGCTCAGCATGGCCCCGAAACAGCTTGCCTGAATCCAACGCTGCGTCTGCTGATTGACCGTAAGCGATCCATTATCGACGTCCCTCTGCGAGTGGAGTTGAGGGCCATGAATCGCCGAGAGGCGTGGCGTGTGCTCAGCGCAGGGAAGCAGGCATTTTCCAGGGCAGAAACGCGTCGTAGTCGTCGACACTGGTCGCCAGAGGGATGTGCCTGAACAGCCAGTGGAGGTAGCGGTACGGGTCGATTCGACAGGCTTTGCAGGTTTCGACCAGAGAGTAAAGATTGGCGCTCGCAGTCGCGCCATCAACCGTGTCCGAGAACAGCCAGCCGCGGCGCCCAATTACAAACGGGCGGATCGAATTCTCACAGTCGTTGTTCGATATGGGCCAGTTGCCGTTCTCAACGTAGAGGATCAGCTTGGGCCATTGCTCGCGCAGGTAAGTTAGCGCCTTTCCGAGCAGGCTGTTGGGCACGACGCCGGGGGATTGCTTGAGCATGAGACTGCGGATGGCGTCGAGCACTCGTGCACTGTATCGCCGTCGCAATCGCTGCCGCCGGTTGGCTTCCCATTTCGCGCTGCGTGCCTCGGCGACGAACAACCTTCCGATCAGCTTGATGAAGCGTGTGGCCAGCAGGTCGGGCGAGCGCGCAGCTTTAGGCACATTTTCTTCTGCCTTGACGAAGTAGCGTCGGCAGTGAACCCAGCATCCAAGATGCACGAGCTGGTATCGGTCGGCGATGCTGTTATAGGGCTCATAGCCATCGGTCATCAGGACCGCGCCCTTGCGGATGCCCGTGAACAGTTTGTCGGCCAGCTGAGCGCCGCGTCCCGGCGTGTACGTGAAGCAGCGGACCGGATGTCCTGAATCGGTCATCTGCGACCAGAGGTAGCTCTTCGTTTGAGGCTTTCGCCCCTTCTCCTTCAGGACCTGGAATGTCGTCTCGTCGCAGTAGACCAGATCCGCGTCGAGCAGCGCATCACGCATCAGGTTGATCACCGGCTGAGTTGCCAGACCGACGCGTACCATGCTTGCGGCGATCGTGTTGGACGAGATGTCGCCGCCGAAACGACGTAGCAGTCCGGCCTGACGGTACAGTGGCATCCCGAACTGATACTTGCCCGTAGCGATCCACGCAAGCGCTGATTCACTCAGCAGCCCACGCGGGATGATACGCGGCGGCGCTGGCGTGACCTTGATGCCGAGATCGCAGCATGGACACGCATATTTGACGCGCCGGTGCTGGAGCACGCGAAGCTGCTCCGGAATTACATCGAGCTGCTCGCTGATCTCAACGCCGATCTCGACGAGCGCGTGGCCATCGTTCGTACAGAAGCGTTCGGCTTCGGGCAGTTCGTGGCGCACGACCTCACGCAGCAGAGCGGGATCGAGCGGTTTGCGGTGACCACGCCGCTTGCGCGTGTGTGCGGCAACCGGCGTTTCCGGAGTGTCTTCCAGGGCGGGCGCGCTGTTCGCGCCAAGTGCTTCGGCTTCGTTGAACAGCCCGGGTTGATTGGAATCCCGTGCTTCACTTTTCGCGCCGAACAGTTCACGACGGTAAGCACGCAGCCGTTCCTCGGCCAGATCGCGTTCCGCTGTCACGAGCCGCAGGGCGCCGCGTAGCGCCTCCTGTTCTTCGCGCAGCGCACGGGCGGCATCGCGCTCAGCGAGCAGCTCTTTCAGTTCGTCGGCGGTGATCGTGACCTGGCCCGGCATGCGGATTAGACCGGCACCTCGATGACGCGTTCAGCTCACGCGCAGATACTCGCGCTTCGGATGTCGCTGGATCGTGCTGATGTCATCGCCCTCGAGCAGCGCATGTAACAGATCAGGCGTCATCGTCACGATCTCGGCTTTCCGGTCGGGCCACATGAACCTATCGGTCTCGAGGCGTTTCGTCAGGAGCCAGAAGCCGCTGCCATCCCAGCCGAGGATCTTGACCCGGTCGCGGCGACGGTTTCCAAACACGTAAAGCGAGGAGTCCATCGGGTTCAGGCGCATCGACTGCTCAACGAGAATCGACAGGCTGTTCATGCCGTACCGGAAATCGACGGCATCGCGATGCAGGTACACCTTCAGATTCGCGTCGAACCGGAACACGGCATTCTCCCAAGCATCTGGACCACGGTGGCCAGTTCGTCGATGGTCGCGTCCGCGATGTCGAACTCGACACCGTTCGACAGACGCACGTGCAGCACAAGCGTCATGGACGGCGGTGAGGGTATAGGCGTTCTCGCCGAGGCGCTTTCTTCGGGGAGCAACGCCGGCGGAGCCGAAACGACGGGGACGAATGCAGAGTAAGCACCCGGGGAAGGCATCTTGACTGGGGCGATCGCTCAAACGATCAAACGATCAAGCAGCGGTCGGCGTCCAGCGATGAGGAAGCAGTTGCGCTATGTCGGCGGCACGGTGTGTCGGCAAGCG
>NZ_JBFPKO010000073.1:0-7848 GCF_040948765.1 Paraburkholderia sp. BR10923
CCATCTCATTCCCGCGGCGCCCAGTGCGGCGGACCAGCCTGTATTCCTGGCCGTAGGCGGGGTGCCAGCGGTATGCGATCACCACAATTTGCGATCGGTATGTTGAATGTCGTGTGGCTTGGCGATCTGGTAAAGATTCTCTGGGCCTCGGAGGACGGAATCTGGCTGCTTGCGAAGCGGCTTGAACGAGGCCGTTTTATATGGCCCAAGGCCGACGGTGGCAAGGTCCATCTGAGCTCTGCGCAACTGTCGATGCTGCTTGAGGGCATCGACTGGCGACAGCCCCGTCGCACTGCCGCACTATCGATGTTGTAAACCGCGCGGCAGACTCGTAAACTACGGCGCATGTCGAACGGCGCCGATCTTCCTGACGATGTCGAGCTCCTGAAGGCCTTGCTGGTTGAGGCCCGTAGCCTGCTTGCCGAACGCGATGTCGAGATTGAGCAGCTCAAGGCGCAGATCGACAAGCTCAGGCGTATGCAGTTCGGTCGCAAGTCCGAGCAGCTGCAGCGGCAAATCGAGACGCTCGAGACTCAACTTGAGGATCTGGCGGCCGGGCGCGACGTTGTGGATGTGCAGCGTGCGCAGGCCCGAAGTGCAAATGCGTCCACCTCAAATGCGACTACAGACGAAGCGGCTTCCAGGCAAGCGCTTCCCGCGCATCTGCCGCGCGAGGATCATGTACTCAAGCCTGAATCAAGTTGCCCGGATTGCGGACAACCAATGCAGGTGCTCGGCGAGGACGAATCCGAACAACTCGCCCGGGTCGCAGCGGCGTTCAAGGTCATTCGCACGATCCGGCGAAAACTGGTTTGCCTATGCTGCAGCACTATCAGCCAGCCCCCGATGCCGGGCCTGCCGATCGAGCGGAGCATCGCCCATCCGAGCTTGCTCGCAGACATCCTCGTCTCGAAGTATGCAGACCACCAGCCGTTGTACCGGCAATCGGCGATCGCGGCACGCGACGGCGTGACACTTGACCGGGCCAGCATGGGCCGCTGGATCGGCCAGTGCGAGGCACTGTGCGCTCCGCTAACAGCGGCGCTGCGCCGCTATACGATGGCCGCGACCAAGCTGCACGCGGACGACACGCCGATCCCGGTGCTCTCACCGGGCAACAGGAAGACGCGCACCGGCCGGCTATGGGTCTACGTGCGCGACGATCATCGCTCGGGCTCGACGCAACCGGCGTCGGTCTGGTTCGCGTACTCGCCGAACCGGCAAGGCATCCATCCTCAAACCCATCTCGCCAACTTCAAAGGGATCCTGCAAGCGGACGCTTACGCGGGATTCGACGAATTGTTCCGCGATGGCTCGATACGCGAGGCGGCATGCCATGCGCACGCGAGGAGAAAGTTCTACGACATCCATGTGCGCACGCCATCTGACACAACACAAAAGGCACTCGAATATATTGGCGGGCTCTATGACATCGAGGCCTCCATTCGCGGCAGGCCAGCCGCCGAGCGGTTGCGAATACGGCAGGAGAAAGCCAGACCACTGCTTCAGATCTACGAAGCGTGGCTCAGGGCAAAGCTTGAAACGCTGTCGTCGAAGTCCGATACGGCCAAGGCGATCAACTACACACTGAACCAGTGGAGCGCACTGACGTTGTATTGCGAAGACGGTACGCTCGAGATCGACAACAATATCGCGGAGAATGCGCTGCGTTGTGTAAGCTTGGGCCGGAAAAATTTTTTATTCGCTGGCTCAGACAGCGGTGGCGAACGGGCAGCTGCGATGTACGCATTGATTGGCACTTGCACACTGAATGACATCGATCCGCGTGCCTACCTCGACTATGTGCTAACCCATATCGCCGGTCACAAAATCAATCGCATCGACGAGCTCCTGCCTTGGCGTGTGGCCGACAAGCTGCACACGCCAGCCAGTCCGCCAGATCCCGCTACCTGACCGGCAGCTCCAGTTCACCATCATGCCTCACGCGCACGCGCCTGGACGAACGGCCCAGCTGAGCCGCTTACGGATCAAGCGAGACTGCCGTCGCCTTGGCGGCCCCATGTCGCCCCAAAAGAACGTTGGCACCTTCGCGCAGTGACGGGTCTTGGATTTCGACTTGAACGACGCCTGGAAGAAGTTGATGTAGAGCGGCGAGACCTGCTAAAGGGGGCAAGGATTTCCGTGGCCGTCCAGACCTTGGCGCCTTCCGTAGCTGACCAAGCGGCGAACGATAGCGCCATTCTTCTGCTAGACCCACGCCTCGTCGTTCTTCGTGTATGCACGCGACCGCGTAAGCTCGATACCCGTCGGTTTGCAGAAGTCGCACACCGTCTCGTTCATGAAGGCGCTATCGTTGTCGCAATCTAGACCGCGCAGGGCAAACGGCAATGCACCGCGGACCTGTCCCCGACGGCCCTGTGCCACGCCTATCACCGAGCGCAGGTCACTCACCATGCTCTCAAAGCAGCCAGCCTGCAACCAGCGTTGAGTCTGCTGATACACCAACTCCCACGGCGGGAAATCATTGGGCAGCATCCTCCACGGCGCGCCGGCACGAGCCATCCAGCGCAATGCATCAAACATGTCGCGCAGTTCGTATTTGCGCTGGGGCGCGTCAACGTCCATCAGCGTCAGATACGGCGCCGCGAAACTCCATTCCTCATCCGACACATCAGTCGGATACCCTTTGCGGTCCGTTGTTTTCATCCCGCCAGGATACCAGGTCTCAATCGAAGTTCCTAACACGCTCTAAATATCCCCGAATCGATCTCGAAGCCGAAGGTGGGTCGTGCCACCGCCAACGTAGTATTCGACTTCAGCTTGGGGGCAAACAAGTGGGGAATATCAATGGCTCTGACCGACGATTTGAAGAAATGGGTTGGTGAAACGTTCACTGGTGAGTGGGAAGTTCAAGAGAGTACTGGTATAAGAATACGTCGGCAGCCCGATGTGCGCTAAAATTGCCTCTGCCGTCCTCGACATTACAACTCGCGTCACCGCTGATGTCTACAACATGTTGGCTGACCAGTCGAGGTAGACGAATGGCGTTGACATGTGGGCTCCAGAGTATTGGGGGACATGGGAGTCTGGACATACACATCGACGTGGAAAGGGCAGTCCAGCCATTGCTAGCATCTCATGGTTGGCACGTGCCGTACGGGCAATCTCAATTTTTGGTATTTCTGGTCTCAGGAAACGGGCCGAATCTCACCAATTCCTTTTCTCTGGAACGGCGCTTTTGATCAGATCACGATGATTTTTGCCCAAGTTATGCATTTCGGATGCGCCGACAGGCTGTTTTCGCTTCGCGCCAGCGCAAACTTTGGTCGGAGTTAAATTCTCGAAACGCTCAAGCTACATTGTGCCTACGCATCGCGCCAAGCGGCGTCGCGCGACCACGCGACACACGCGGCATAACCGCTCAGGGCACGAAGCCAAACTGCGTCGAGATTCGCAATCAGGTCGCGATTGCACACACTCTCCTCGGAAACTACGATGCTTGGCTCGTGCTGGCTGTCGCCAAGTACAGAAAACCATGTCATGCCTCCTCCGATGCCGACGCCACGTGCCTTCAACACCGCTTCCTTTGCCGTCCATACGTCATAAAATGCGTCGGTTCGTCTGTGCATCGGCAAAGCGCTCACGTGTGCCTCGTCGCGCGGCGCAAACACCGCTGACGCGAGCTTCCTCCAGTTGAGGTCATTGCGAGCAAATTCGATATCGACACCAACCGTCCGTCGCCGCGCAATTGCGACCAGACCATACTGCTCGGAATGCGAAACGTTGAAGTCGAGTTGCCGACCGGGGCCCCCTTGTATCCACTTATCGAGACGCGGTCGACCACCGGTGTCTAGCTCGAAACGCAATTCACTTGCCTTCAAATCTGTTCGTTCGGCCAGCAACTGACGCAGCACGACGCGCGTGATGGCACAACGCAGCGCATCGTCGCGGCGTCGGAAGCGCGCGACCTTTTCACGCTCATCGTCCGAGAGTGGAGCGAATGCGGGACAGTCGAGCGTCGCGCGAAAATCGAAGGTGATGAAAAAGATCTCAATATCTGCTGCCGAAGCACGTGGTACAGCGAGCTCGCGCACATCGAAAGCCGACTTTGCTAGGACAGTCATCAATTCGCTCCGATAGTGACAGTACTCTTGACGAGCGAAGCCGCGCCGCAGCGCCGACATGTGGTTCGCGATATTTTCAACGCGCTGCGCTGGATGGTGCGGGCCGGTGCATCTTGGCGCATGCTCTCGACCAGCTTCCCGCCGTACGAAATGTGCGAGTGCGACGATTGCTATCCGTCGCGCGCGGCGATTGGGGGGTCGTGCCAGCTGTTCGCTGCGAGAACCGAATACGTCAAGGGCGCTCCTTGGATGATAACGGATCCACGGCATGCCATCTCGATCCGTAGTGCCCGCACTCTCCGATTGCCTTGATTGCTGATGCCTTGGTGACCTGGCTCTCACCACTGTCACGAGGCTTAAACCGCCGCCAGAACAGTTCCAGTGCCAGTCGCGAGCCACCAACGGCCCCAATGCCACTCAGGCGTTTGAGGCGATCGATTCGCTTCCGCTCGGCTTCGGGAGGCTCCCGAGCGTCTCCTTTTCCAGTGTCGCCAGTTACTGCTTAAGGAGCGCCAGTTGTTCGCATTCGCGCAACAGCCGTCGCTGAAGTTCCAGTGGTAGTGGCGTACCGTCGTGGCACCGTACCTCGCCGCGTGCCAGACGTGCGGTGAATTTCCGGCTGTCGACTCGACCCCAGTAACCGAGCGTGACCAGTAGCTTGCACGTGCGCCGCCGGTGTTGCGGGACTTCCCTCTGCAGTTGCCCACGGTCGCGTATGACGTTGCACGACGTCTCATCGTGCGGCAACGGCACACGGATCGCGTGCATGCGATCCCGTTTACCATGCGGCCAACACACGCAGGTTGATGGCCAGCACGATTACTTCCATTCGGTGCGTCTTGTCGCGCCACTTCTGGTGTTCAACAGAGATGCTCGCGGGATCGACAAGACAGCATTCGATCCCTCGACCTTGCAAGGCATGACGGATCCAGAACGCGTCCTGGCCGGTCTCATAGCTTAGGGCAATCCATAGTTCATCTGGCAACGCCCATTTCTGCCGCTGCTGTCCAATCAGGGACAGCGCCGCCTACAGACGTGATGCAGCCCGTGACTGCGTGACCGTATGCACGGCTGGCCGATCTTAGCTAGCTGGCCACCCCATCTCAGCGTTCGATTGCTTGAGAAACTCTTTAAGACTGCAATATGCGCACCCGATCGGCGCTCCGTCAATTGACTGGCTTCTCGGATCCGCCCGCAGAAGTCGTTCGATTCATGCTTCTGGGTCGGGCACTACCGGATGAATAACTCCCCACGCTCTGGAGCTTCCGCCAAATTCGGTGCCGCTCAAAGCCTCAGAAACTGGGCGATATTAGAAAATCGCTAGGACATCGAAAAAAGATTTGATATCAATGCGGTGCACGATCGGTGGCATGATGGTACCCATTCCGTACCGGCTGCAGTGTCTGATTTGCTTGTGCGTGCACAAGGTTTTCACTGATAGGGGCGCATTCGTGCGTTGGCAGGCGAATTCCAGAAGGTCGGGTACTTTATTCGGGTTTGCAAAAGTAGTTGCGTTGCCTTGGCTACGTCGCTGATCGGCGCAAATGCATGAGCGGTGGTTTGGCTGGAGCAAAGGGGCAGAGATACATCTGCGGGCGGGAATCGTGATGAAGCGGTGCGCTCAGCTTCTTCTCGCAGATAGGCGTCAACTTGATGCGGATGCGAACGCTTGCCATTCTGGCGTGTACGGGAGAAATCGCGACATCGGCAGCACCGGACCTTTGTTCGTGAGTCGCTGGGAACTCGTCAACGCGCCGGCTGTGTCAAATAGCGAGCGGGTGTTCACGAACCCACATTCAGCGGCAGCATTGCCTTCGATGCTTTCCGTGGCGGTGTCGTCATAACGGCGGCACGCTTGGCCAAATGACTTCGGTCTTGGCTGGGAGATTAAGATGTTAAATCGTATTCCCTTGGCGCGCCCGGATCATGGGGCGAATAATCGGTTAGCCTTATCAAAGGTGTCTAGCGTTATTGTCGGTAGCGGTACGCTAGCCATTAGGTGTGCTCAGCTAGCCCAGGAAATGGGGCACGTGATCCGCGCGGTGCTTTGTGCGGACTCCCGGTTTTCCGAGTGGGCCACCGGTGCCAATATCCTATGTTGTAGCAGCGTCGACGAGCTCTCGACATTTATAGATATTGAGCCCGTTGAATATATATTTTCTGTCGCCAATCCGTTCATATTGCCAGTGGGTGTGCTTAGGCAGGCACGTCAAGGCGCTTTCAATTATCATGATGGACCGCTCCCTCAATATGCGGGAACTCATGCCACTTCTTGGGCGTTGCTTGCTGGTGAAAGCGAATATGCAATTACGTGGCATTGTATGGATCAATGCGTCGATACTGGTGATGTGGTCGTTCGGCGTCAGGTTTTAATAACGCCGACCGACACTGCATTCACCCTAAACATTAGATGTTATGAGGCTGCTATCGAGGGGTTCCGTGAGTTGCTAATTGGATTGACCGACGGGGCCCTCGATATACGTCCGCAAAGGCTGCTGGACAGGAGCTACTTTCCGAGATATCGAAGGCCCGATGTTGGGGGCTGTTTACGTTGGGATCGATCTGCGGAAGATTTGTCTGCAATGGTGCGGGCCTTGGATTTCGGAACAAATTATCCAAATCCGTTGGGAATGCCAAAGGTTATCTTGGTCGATGATCTTGTGGCAGTCAAACGCGTAAAGGTTCTGGATCGATGCTCGGATGAGCTTCCGGGTTCCTTGCTGGGGATCCACCGTTGGCATTGGCGTGTCGCGACAGCTACGCAAGATGTCGATGTTTGGTTTTCTGGTCCGGACGGTCAATCTATTGACGCGTCGGCGCTCGCGAAGCATCACGGTCTGGATATGGGAGACCGTCTTCACATATTCGGTGTAGAACAGGCGTCGAGCATTACTTCCGAGCTCGAAATGTTAGCCGTGCAAGAGTCATTTTGGCGCCAGCGGCTTGCCGGGTTCAGATCGTTGCAGCTTCCCTTTTTTTCGTCGTCGGCTTTGGCCATGACGAAATGGCAGTCCAGTTCGGAGAATGCTTTTAGCGTTTTGGCTGAATTGGCACCGATCGAGCGCATGGTACACATAGTGGTCGGCTGGCTAATCTATCTTGCCCGCATCTCAGGTGAATCTGAGCTTCAGTTGGGATGGAGTCCTACGCTCAACGTATCGGGAGTTGCATCGGAAGCAACAGGGTTGCATATTGCCGCAGTCGTGCCGATGAAAATTGTAGTTGATCTCGATGATGCTTTTGCAGAGGTGCGTAGGACAGTTGAGGCCGAATTCGCTCTGCTTCGAGCACACAAAAGTTTTGCTGGGGATCTCGTTGCACGCTACCCGGCGTTAAAGAACATAGAGGCACTTCGATCGCGGTGCCCGTGGCCGATTGGTATCACGATAAGGGAAGGTGCTTCTTCGCATGAGCTGGGATCAGCGCCGAATTCTGGAATACCTCGCTCGGGCAACGTGCTGACGCTTGAAGTGTGCTCTTTGGACGGTAGCTTTCGATGGCACTTCGACAGAAGCCGCTTGGCACCGGAGAATGTCGAACGTATTACACAGCATTTGGAACAATTGTTGGGTGCTGTGATGGCCGAGCCCCGGCAGCCGGTGGGCCGCATCGACATCCTGCCGGCGGCGGAGCGCGGGTATCTGCTGGAGGAGCTGAACCGCACGGAGGCGGCGTATCCGTCGGAGCGGTGCATCCATGAGCTGTTCGAGGCGCAGGTGCGGCGGGCACCGGAGGCGGTGGCGCTGGTGCATGAGAACGAGAG
>NZ_JBFPKO010000074.1:0-7588 GCF_040948765.1 Paraburkholderia sp. BR10923
CGCTGGTCCTGATAGACCACCGCCACCGCATCCGGCGCCTGGCGCACCTGGGCCTCAAACAGCTCATGGATGCACTGCTGCTCAGGATACGTCACCGCCGTCCGGTTCAGCTCCTCCAGCAGATACGCCCGCTCGTCAGGTGGCAGGATGTCCAGCTCCCGCACCGGCGTGTTCGGCGCCCGCTCCAGCGCCTCCGCCAGCTGCGCGAGCGTGTGCTGCATGTAGCCGCAGACCCGATCCGCTGAGACGCCCTCCGCCACCTGCGCCGTCAGCCCGAGCGCCTCGCCAAAATCCTCCACCGACAGGGTCAGCGGATAGTTGGTGCGCTCCTCCCCGCCCAGCCATTCCATGCCGGGCAGCACATCATCGGCTGCAGAGGCGGAGACCGCCGCCGGCGTATTGTGGCGGTAGTTCAACAGCGCGCTGAACAGTGGCGCCGGCGCCGCAACGCCGCTGCAGCGTTGCGCCAGCGCCAGCGAGGCATGCTCATGTACGAGCAGCTCGGCCAGCCGCGCGTGGGTGGTCCGCACGCTCGCCTCGACCCCGGTCCCGTCCAGGTCAAGCCGCAGCGGCAGCGTGTTGATGAACAGACCCATCGCGCGGTCGCCACCCGCCCCGCCATGCATGCGGCCGAACAGCACCGTGCCGAACACCACCTGCTCGCGGTCGCTGCTGCGCGCCACCACCTGGCCCCAGGCCAGATGGCACAGGCTCGCCAGGCTCACCCCCAGCCGCCGCGCCTGCACCCGCAGCCGCACGCTGAGCGCCTGCGGCAGCATCCGCTGCGCCTCACGGGTCCCGCGGCCGTCGCCCTGGACCTCGCACAAGCCAAAGGGCGTGCACGGCTCATCGATGTTCCCCAGCAGTCCCCGGAAGAACTCTTCATGCGCGTCTGCACCCACGCCAAGCCGTGCCGCCGCCACCAGGTTGCGGAACGGCTGCGGGGCTGCCAGCTCATGCTCGCGTCCCTCCAGCACGGCCCGGACCTCGGCATGCATCAGCTCCAGCGTGGTGTGATCCCCGATCAGATGATGCTGCAGCTCCAGCAGCAGCCAGCGCGCGCTGCCGGGCTCGCGCGCAATCACAAACCGCAACAAGGGCGCCCGGCCAAGCTCGATGCGGTGCTGGCGCGGATCAAACCGATGCTTCAGCTGCGCGTCGCCCGGACCACAAGACCCGTCCAGCTCGACCTCGCTCACCTCCAGCAGCGCGTTCCGCCACACCACCTGGGCCGGGCGCGACAGCCCTTCCCAGACAAACGACGTCCGCAGGATATCGTGCCGATCCACCACCCGCTGAACCGCGGCAAGATAGCGCTCGAGCAGGTCACGGTCCGCAAACGCCATCTGCGAGACCAGCAGGTACGGATCGCCCTTTGTCGCCAACAGATGATGGAACAGGATGCCGTCCTGCAGTGGCGACAAGCCATAAATGTCCTGGATGTTGCCGACGCCGCCGGGCACTGTGGCGACGCTCCGGTCGATCTCGCCCTGCGTCAGCTCAATCAGCGGCAGCATCTCTGGCGTGATCGCCGGACTCTGTTCGCCGATCAGGTTGGCCGGGACCGCCATCTCGTGATGGCTACTGAGGCTTGCAGCCAGGTCCGCCAGCACCGGCTTGACGAACAAGGTGCGCACCTCGATGCGCAGTGACCGCCGCCGCAGCCGCTCCATCAGTTGCACCGCCAAGAGCGAGTGCCCGCCGAGCGCAAAGAAGTGGTCGTGGCGTCCGACCCGCTCCACACCGAGAAGCTCGGCCCAGATCTGTGCCAGCGTGATCTCGACCTCGCCTTGCGGCGCCTCATAGGCGCGATGCGCATACGCCTCATCGTCCGGCGCCGGCAGCGCCTTGCGATCGAGCTTGCCATTCACCGTCAGCGGCAGCGCCGCCAGCCGCACAAACGCCGCCGGCACCATGTAGTCCGGCAGGTGCGCACTTATGTGTGCGCGCAAGGCGCCGGCAAGTTCGCTTCCATCCAGCCCGTTCGAAGCTGCTTCAGGCGCACATACCACATAGGCCACCAGCCGCTTCTCGCCGGCACCGTCCTGCTGCGCCACCACCACCGCATCGCGCACCCAGGCATGCTCGATGAGCCGCGCCGCAATCTCCCCCGGCTCGATGCGGAAGCCGCGGATCTTCACCTGGTCATCGTTGCGGCCCAAAAACTCAAGATTGCCGTCCGGCAGATAGCGCGCCAGATCGCCAGTGCGGTACAGCCGGTCGCCCTCGACAAAGGGACTGCCGATGAACCGCTCCGCGGTCAGCTCGGGCCGGTTCAGATAACCGCGCGCCACCCCCGCCCCGCCAACGTAGAGCTCCCCGACCGCGCCAAACGGAACCGGCGCACCGTGTCCGTCAAGCAGATACACCCGCGTGTTCGCAATCGGACGGCCGATCGGGAGTCGTCGGACTGTCTGATCAATGGCGGTGATCTCGCAGACCGTCGCAAAGGTCGACGTCTCAGTTGAACCGTAGCAGTGCAAGAGATGTTGCGGTCGGCTTTGGCTCAAAACCCGGGCCACGGCCGCCGCATCAACCGCGCCACCACCAACTAGTAGAAATCGCAAACTCGCCAGCACCGGGCCTAACTCATCAACGCTCCGGCTGAACAACCCGGCAGTCAAATGCAGCACGGTGATGCGGTGCCGCCGAACCAGAATGCGCAGCACCTCGGGCTGCAGTACAGCTGTGTGTGGAATCACAATTAGGCTGGAACCGTGCAGCAGTGGTGCCCAAACTTCCAGCGTACTGATGCTAAAGGCGGGATTGCCTACCCAGGCCACGCGATCACTCGAGGTGAACTCCGCATAGCCGTTGTTGATGACGAGACGGTTGACAGCACGATGAGGAACAACCACGGCCTTCGGAAGACCGGTCGACCCGGAGGTGTACATCACGTAGGCCGGAGCCTCGGCGGTCAATGCTAGGCCAGGATCGGTACTACACCCTGTTCCAGCCATGATCGGATCAATGGCCAGAATAGGAATCGGAATCTCAAGCCCGCCCTCATTCTCGTCACCTACAAGGATGAGGCGCACAGCACAGTCGGTCATAATCCAGCTTCGTCGCCCAACTGGACCGCCCCGATCAATCGGTACATAGACCCCGCCCGCCTTCAGAACTGCCAGTTGTGCGACAACAAGAGCAATGCCTCGATCAAGCACTATCGCAACGCGCTCGCCCGGCTTCACCCCAAGCGCGATGAGATGATATGCGAGCCGGTTCGCCCGAGCATTGAGCTCGCCATATTTTAAGCGCGCGTCAGCATGGACCACGGCTACCGCATCCGGCGTCTTACGCACCTGCGCCTCGAACAGCTCATGGATACACCGGTCCGAAGGATAAGGCGTCGCCGTCCGGTTCAGATCCTCCAAGAGGCAGGTGCGCTCATCGGACGACAGCAGCCCGATGCACCCCAACGACTGCTGCGCATCGGTCATCACAGCACACAACAAATTCTGCAAATGCTGTGTCATACGCTCGATCTGATTGGGCTCGAGGCGACTTGCATCAAAGTGCCATCGGAAGCTCCCATCCAGAGCGCAAATCTCGAGCGTTACCAACTCACCGGAGCGAGCTATCTCAGAACTGGAGCTCGAAACCGACTCTTCAGCAGCAGAACAGCTCTCTCCCGTAACCGTAACGCCAACCGGCCAGGGACGGCGCAATCGTAGCGCCTCCACACCGCTCAACGTCGGGCATCGCGCAATAAGATCCCGCGCAAAGGTATCCTGCGCGTTCAGCTGAGCGAATTCGGCCGCGACCGCCGTGCGCGCCTCTGCGAAATTGTTATCGAGGTCGATGGTAATTGCCATCGGCACGACAGACGCGACAAGCACCTCGAGCGCATTCACGCCGGCTCGCGATCCGTTCGGCACGGGAGTCCATCCCAGTTGAAGCTCTGCTTCCCCGGTGATGCGGGCGAGATAGACCACCCAAGCAGTTAGCAAGAATTCCGCGCGATCACTGGGAGATAGCTCAGCCAACGCACCCGGCATGAGCCAAGCGGTCGATTGCCATGTCGCCAGAGCGTTGCCTTCTAACGACGAAAACGGAAGCTGAACTATCTTGAACTGCTCTAGTCGCTGTCGCCAGAACTCTTCACGAGATGCCAACAATTCATGGGCAACTGTTGTGCCCCGCGCCTCAGCTTCGCTTAAGATCGGTAAGCGGTTGCCTATATCCATGCCGGAATTCCTCGCCAGTGGCCGCGCATCCACTGGCCGACCATCTTAGCCGTCGAACCAAGCATCAACATCCTCGTACCTGTCGCCACATGCCAATTGCCGGGTGATTTTAAGGAGAGAGAGCCCGCCGATAAGCCCGAGCGGTTAGACGACACCTCCAAGCACCTGATTGCGACAACAGCCTTCACACATAGAACGATTGGAATGATACGACCTAAAGTCCAGGCGGTCGTTGTCCCAGAGAGATCTGGCGCGGGTCGATCCCATCGCAGTGCAGGCCGCCACATCCGGACGTCGACGTTCGGGAAACTCGCGTCGGCGTATCTAGCGCCTACGGACAGGCACTGAGCTCCTCTCCACTCGCCAAAACGGTCAGACGTTCGCGGAATACCTTGACTCCAGCCTCGCAGCATTTGAGGTCAAGAGTTGACGCCGTATCGGTTGGCGTGATCAACACGTGGGATTGAACAACCCGGTGACCGGTGTCCGCACCACCATAGATGCGATGCCACCTGACGGCACATTCGGCATCTTGGACCAACAGCACCGAAGAAGTTGCCGCAGTTCCCGCACACCGCGCTAACGGACCTTCGCGACACTTGGAAGCGCCTTGACGAACTCGCCCCAACACATCCGCTGCCGATGCGAATGGATTACAACCCGAAAATATCCAGTCCACCACTTGAGCATTCAGCAAGGTCGATAGCTCTTCAACACTTGCGACACGCCGGATCTTACCGCGACGAGCCCAATCCCCCAAAATGGGATCTGCACACAAGGCCGCGCGAATAACGTCGCCCATATCGCTCGCTACCTGGGCGCACCTTGCGGCTAGCCTCCCACCGGCAACAAGCGCGGCTGGGCGATGAAGATGTTGGAGCACGCGCACAACTGGAGGCCCCACCTCTTCCGTCAATATTTGCCCGACTGTTCAAGCTGACCAAAGAGCTGCTGAACGTTCGATTCGAGGAGGCCATTCTCTCCATCTCGGTGAATGAATTCGAAGCTAAGGCCCGTTTCAATGGAGCGACTCGAGAAGGCCTGCGCTAGTCCAGGACAACGAACGACGGTCGTATCAAATCCCAGACCACGAGACTTTAGGGTCTGCACGGCAGCATCTACATTGTCGACCTCAAGAGCAATGTGAGCAACTCCGACACCATTACGCCGCACCAGCTCTGAGACCTGAGAGGTTGGCTCAGTACCCTGACACAGAACAAACCTGATGCCGCCGCTCTCGAGGTTAGCATAAAGCATCCCTGTCGACCGTCCCTTAACGTGAGAACGGCCCTTCAATTCAAAGCCCAGCACGTCCTGAAAGAACAGAATTGACGCCTCAAGATCGAGTACTGCAATGGCAATATGATCTATCCCGCGGAACTTCAAAAACGAACTCTCGGCTTTCCGATTGTCGCCCGAAGTAGCATCTAGTCCGATCTTGCTGTCGACGGTCTCCTGCATAGCACCCTCTTCACAATGGATAACCAGACCAAATCAACGTCGCCCCGCGAGCGGCAGATACACCTTCAGCAGTTTAGTCCGTAGCAGCGACCAGGTTCTTCGGAATCATCTACTCCAACAAGTCAGCGTTATTCCTGGGCCACATCCGCTTAAGCACGGAAGAGCTCTGTTTTGCGCTCTTCGCATTTTTTCTGAAATCGCCAACGGTGGTGGATCGGCTATTTTCCCATCGCGATGCAAACATAGGCCCCTCAAGTTCTGATGGCGTTCGCTCCGCATCCGATGCTACATTTGGACCGGTGGAGAACGTCTAATCCGAACTCTTTGGCAGCGCCTCGCGAAGCGAGATGATCGTCACAGAGTTCTACGCATCTTAAGCAACCGACGTGCCAACGATATTGCGCGAGAGTTCCTCAAAGAACAACGCGCCTATAGCCGCCATTGATGAGTTTTACTGTTCGACTTGAGACATCGATGTCCTGAACCAGACACAGCTCAAACAATAACACCCCGGACAAGGCGACGAATCTGCGTTCCTTCAGCAATCGCGTCAATTAGCTGGTTCTTTGTCATTTTGACCATAATAGATTCTTTTGAGAGGCGCAGAACAGGGCATTGTCAACTTGTCGGCAGTGGCACGGACTACTGCGAAGAGTGTCAATCGCTCAGGAGACAGTCGACGGATTTTGAGCGATGCCGGTGAATTCGCGCCAAGCAGCGAATCGGGATGCGAGTTGTTTGCGATAGCGTGAAGCCCATAGCAGGTGTCGCTTGAGCGCGAAGTGCTGCCGGATCAGGCCGAAGCTGGAGAGAAAAGCCTGCGTGCGCTTCGGGTCACGAAATCCGCGCATTCTGTGCGTTCGCTGGTACCTGCGCTACAAGCTCTGCTTTCGCGATCTGGTCGGGATGATGGCCGAACGGGGATTGTCGCTGGCTCACACGACGATTCTGCGCTGGGTGAGGCGTTATACACCCGAGTTCGTCAAACGCTGGAACCGCTTTGCTACACCTGCGGGTCGCTCGTGGCGAGTCGATGAGACCTGCCTGAAGATTCGCGGCAGGTGGGTCTACCTGTACCGGGCAGTGGATCGGGCTGGCCAGACGGTGGACTTCATGCTCAGAGCCCGACGCGACATGGTTGCGGCCAAAGCTTTTTTCAGCAAGACCATCAAGCGTCAAGGCCAGCCGCCGGAGACCATCACGCTCGACGGCTATGCCGCCTCGCACCGCGCGGTGCGCGAAATGAAGACCGATGGTCTGCTGCCTGAAGACACGAAGGTCCGGTCCTCAAATTATCTGAACAACGTGATCGAGCAAGACCATCGCCACATCAAGTCCAGAACGAACGTGATGCCTGGGTTCAAGCGATTCGGGAGCGCCGCGACCACGATTTCAGCAGTCGAGTTGACGCATCGCATTCACAAGGGACCATTCGATCTCGCAAATCTCGGCCTCAAGGAGGCCGCTGCGCCCGCCGTATGGAATGCGGTCCTGTTTGATCGATAAGCTTTCCTACCTATATAAACTTTCTCAACCCGCTTACCTATTTGCACCAGAACACTCAGGATCTGGAGGATTGAACGCTTCAGCGGAATCGGCCTTGCCTTCCTTGTCGAGAGGAAGAGTGTGTCCTGTTTGGGACGTGCGCGACGTCAGCTTTCCGACAAATTTTGGGAATTTTGTTGCAACAGCACCGCAGCCGCGCTGGCCCGCACGACTTATTTGCAACCTCAGTTAGCCAAGAGTTTAAGTAAAGTACTTCATCGCTAGCATAGTCATTGCTTATAGAACACATCAGGTGAATGCAATGGAAAATAGTCTCGCGGTTCGGTGGTATTTCCGGTTCCAACTTGGCCTGCGTGATATTGAAGAACTGCTGTTCGAGCGCGGTGTCGTTGTCAGTTACGAGACGACCCGCCGCTGGTGCGACAAATTCGGCG
>NZ_JBFPKO010000075.1:0-7351 GCF_040948765.1 Paraburkholderia sp. BR10923
GGCCTCACAGTGCTTTAAAAAGGTTGATGCGCGTTGAAATTGCACAATGCGAAAGATTTAGCGACGGTGGGCGCTCAAATCGTGGAAGGCCGATTCCGGGCGGGGGTATTTCCGCATCCTGCTAGGGAAGGTCCTTCCAACTAGTTTTCAGAGCGCTGATCTTTTGTCACTTGCGGCATATCAGTCGTAAGAGTTTGTTGGCAGGGTGGTTGCCCGGCTTTCGAAACATGACGACCTTCGTTTGCCGAGACCGATGGGCTTTTCACGTTTCGAGTAAAGCCTTGCGCGCCATCCAACGGTTGGCCAGTGCAAACAGTGTCGTGATCTGCGCGGTGCTCTTCATCAACCCTCGATACCGGGCCTTCGTCTATCCAAACTGCTGCTGGTTCCTTCTTCGTCTGGTGCGTCTCCGGGCCCCGTGTATCAGAGCCGTTCTTTGTCGAACTGGGTGCCGAAATCAAGATCGCATCGACCGCCGACCCTGCCTTCAGCATCAAGTCTTGGTCGCTCAGGATCTCATTGACCAGCGTGAGCATCTACGCGGGCAAGCCGTGTGTTGCGAGGAGGTGACGGAACCGGAGAATCGTACTCTTGCCAGCCAAACGCGCCATACCCTTATCTAATCCCGAAAACCCAATGTGCGCACACAAGCAAGATCAAGACTGCAGACCCTATGGATTGGGACCATCATGCCACCGATCGCCCATCACATTGATATAAAATGTTTTTTTGATGTCCGCGTGATTCTCTAATACCGCCCAGTTTTTGAGGTTTTGAACCGGACCGGATTTGGTGGGCTCTGGTGCAAATAGCGCGGAGGTGATCTGAGCGACATGATGACGGAACGGGGTCTCGGCTACATGAACGGAATCGCGATATGGATCAAACCAAAACAGAAAGTTTCACCTTGGCAGTGTCGCGCCGCACCTTTTGGCACAGCCTCGACGCGTTGGCGCTGAGCGCATGCGGCGGGGGCGGCAGCGTCGGCGAAGCGGCCGTGAGCCGCTCGGCCGTTGCGAGGGCGGCGAGCATCAACACGGCCAGCCTCGTGCTCGCACGAGCGGCAAACCGGCGAGGCCGCCGTTGCGACGAGCGGCGCGTTCGTGCATCCGGGGCTCCTGCACACGCAGACCGACTTCGACCGCATGGCGCAGAAGGTCGCCGCGCAGGCGCAGCCCTGGTACGCCGGCTTTCAGGTGCTGACCGCCAACGGCCACACGCGACTGTCCTGGTCGCCCCGGCCGGCCGCGCAGATCAATCGTGGCGGCACCGGACCGCAGAACTATCCGCAGCTGTATGGCGACATCGCCGCCGCCTACGCTTGCGCGCTGTACTGGAAAGTCACTGGCGACACGGCATACGCCGACAAGGCGGTGCAGATCATGAACGCGTGGTCCTCGACGCTGCAGAGTCTCGCCGGCGACACCAACGTCGATCTGGCCGCCGGCATCTATGGCTACGAGTTCGCGATCGTCGGCGAGATCATGCGTAGTTGCACAGGCCTCGCCGCAGCGGACCTCACGGCGTTCCAGTCGATGATGTCCAATATCTTCTACCCGATCAACATTTCCCATAAACCCCTCGGGTTGATGTCCAACCTTCGGGGTTCAGTTCATCATTTGGTGGGGGCCTAGTGTGTCCACTTTGGCGCCATCGGTATAGACGGTGCTCGAGCAACGCTTACGAATGAGCGCCTCTGCACCATCAATAAATTTATTGTTTTTCGTCGTTATTGACATCATTTTCGGGTGCGTCAGCAGGCTGTCGCCAGCACTCTAATTCAGCGGCAATGCGCTCGCGACTATTGCCCCAAAGTAGTTCACGCACGTCGTCGGGCCATGCTTCGACGTGGCACCCGTGATGATGCAGCAGCGCAAGCGCGAGCCGCTCCATTCCGAATGCGATGCAGGCCGAGTGCGCGACGGCGCCATTCGCGCAACGCAGTTTCCATATCCGACCGAAGTGGTCCATGTGATAGTTGAACGATAGGCAGGCGGTTTTGCGGTGTGGATCCGTTACCGGGATCAGCAGTTCGAATTTCAACTGCTGCGCGCGCTGACTGTCCGCGACGATCTTGCCGCCGCGGCCGAAAAATGGGTCGTTCGCGACGTCGAGTTCAGCGGGCAGGCGTAACATTCCTGTAAGTGCATGGCCGCGTTCGATCCATGTCGCACGAAAAGCCTGAACATCTTCTGGCGAGCCAATCCGCACGTACTCGCGCATTCTGAACATTTGCATGCGCGTCGGATCCAGGGAAGGCTCGTGACGGAAGCAGTACGACAGCACGTCAATTGTGAGCCCATTTTCTGGTAGCGGGCCGCGTCGCGCGATGACCGGGTAGACCGGATAGCACGCAGCGGGTGTGAGCACAGCGCGCGTTGGCTTTTGCTGGGCCAGCCAGGCGTCGCTTCGCTCGTCGCCGGGATCGGACACCACGTCGTCGAGCGCCCGCAGCAGGCGCCGGTGGTCGCGCTCGTCGCCGCAGAACGCGTGAATCGTGCCGGCGAGGTGCGGAAAGTTGTTCAGGTATTCGCTGTCCTCGAAGTCCTTGCGCGGCACCGCTGGCGGGAAGCGCAGAACTTCCGGATGCTGGTCCGCAGCCATGTACGATATCAGGGAGGTCAGGCGTTCGACGATGCCTTCGTAGATATGGTTGTGCCCATACAGGCCGTTTTCGCCGGTGTCGACGAGCAGGCCGGCTGCGATCAACCGGTCGCGCAACGGCCGTTGCGCATCGGATATGGGGGCATCACCGTGTGCATAGTTAGGGAGGGAAGATGTGACACGTACGCTCATTTCATGCCTCTTCTATTAATAGTGACGGGCGCTGCGCAAGTAGCAGACTGGCCGTGTTCTGGTCAATCCGGTCGTTGTTAATCATTAGGGGGGCAGAGTAAAGGTCGCGCAGATGCCGGCCGATGCTATAGCGGCCGCCATTCAGGTACCCGCTGATCCCGCAGATCATCATCGCCTCGTGCGCGACCTTCAGTGCGGCCGACGAGATGCTGGTTTTCAGGCTATTCATATCCGCCATGAAGCGGAGTTGAACGGTCAGCGGCAATTCTGTTGCGCATTTGCCGTACTCGGCCGCAGGCACAGTCTGCGCTGCGGCAAGTGCCGTACTCAAGCGTGCTTTCATCGTCTGCAACTGCTCGGTCGCACGAACAAGCCGTACTCTGGCAAGCAACATGCCATCCGGCAACGCGCGCGCTTGAGCGCGACAGTACGCGTTTGCGCGCCGCAGCGCATCCGCCGCGATGCCGGTCCATACGGCAGCCCACAGCGCATGCGACACCGGCTGCATTGTACGGTTGGCGATGTCGCTGAACGGCGGGATCAGAATCTGCGCATCATCCACGTTCGCCACGAGACGAAATCCCGAGCTACAGGTACCTCGCATACCAAGCGCGTCCCAGTTGCCTTGCGGTTCTAGTGCGAGCTGGGTGCGCAACGCCACAATTAGCACCTGATCGGAGGGCGACGCGTCATCCGCACGGCGCGCAGTAATAAGAATGGCGTCAGCGTAAGCGCCATACGAGATAGTGGGCGCGTCCTTCTCGATGCGGAACCGCTGGCCGTCATGCTGTACTGCGCACATGCTGGCGCGCAGACTTCCGCTGGTAGTTGCCTCGGAGGTCGCAGATCCGAGCAGCATCTGCTCACGGACCATCCGCTCGACGAAAGCCAGCTGCCAAGGCCGTCCGGAGCAATGCGAGATCACGCACGCCGCTTGGGTCAAATGCATTGCGTAGATCATCGCAGTGGACGCGCAGCCTTGCGCGATGACTTCGCAGAGCGACGCGACGTCGGTCAGCGTTAGACCGGCGCCGCCGAAACTGGCCGGGACCAATGCGGCCAGGAGATGCTCTTTTCGCAGTGCGTCGATAGCTTCGGCCGGGAAGCGCGCATCGCGATCGACTGCGTACGCATGCTTGGCGGCTACCCGAGCGACCCGCAGTGCCGCCTCGTGCGCAAGCTGCGCGCTCATGACGTCACCTTTTGTTTCTGGAGTCGTAAGATCGCATCGGCCATCGAATTGATACTCGAGAAAAACTGTCGGCCGAGCATCTTATCCGGAATCGCGACTTCAAAGGTTTCCTCGATAGCCAGCATCAGATGGACGGTCGCTATGGATTCGAGTCCGGCGGCGTACAAGTCGGTTTCATCGTTAAGCGTGTCAGGCGATCCGCGCAAGTGAACCGATTCGCAAATAATGCGACGCAGAATTTCTTTCATTTGGATACCTTATTATGCGAAGAAAAGAGGCGGGCGAAGCGCATGGAACGGGCTACGGCTCGACAGTCGGCGTGGGCGGCATCTTCACTTGCGGCGGGTAGGGCGCCTCCGATGAGGCATCTGGCCGGCTGCAGAACCGTTCCAGCAACCACCGCTGCGCATCGCTCATGGCGGCCTCGCGCGCGGCGCGCATAAACAGCGAGTGATCGACTATTGGCAACATCGCGACCCGTACGTGCGGAAATCGCCTCAGGCCACGTAGATTCGCGCCGAACTGCAGCTTTAATTCGTCGATACCGTGATCGAACTCACCGTATAACAACCGCACTTCGGCACATTTTTCGTGGAGAAGTTCGAGGAGTCGGCGAGCATTGTTCGGAGAGAACGACCAACCGATGGTCGCGTCCATCAAATCGGCGACGCGACGCTCCAAACGGCGTGTCGCCCGCGCCACGAGTCCACGTACCATGCCAGCGAGCGATGCCTTGTCGCTCCATACGCGCTTCCATTTGTCTTTGCTAAGCGCGGCTCGCCGCAGCGTCCGGTTCGACGCGATAGCGCTGCTGTTTCGCACCCGCTCCTCGTTTTGCCACACGAACTGCTGAAGATTCACGCCGAACGCGCCGACGATTTGCGGGTGTGCCGCGCACGCATGCAGACCAACGAAAGCACCGCTACAGATACCGAATGTAACGACTGCCGTGTATCCCTGTTCGAGCAGCCAGTTCGCGCCGGCGATGACATCGCCGCATGCCTCTTGCGAATGGAGCGACTCGGCTGTAATTGTGTATTCTTCGGGGGCGCTGTCGCCGAGACCGGCCAGATCCATTCGCAGCGACGCGATGCCTATCGCGGCGAGACGGCGGGCGAATAGCACGAAGCAGCGGCCGTCGCCGATGTTGTGGTTTGCGGCCGTGTTTGGGAACAACACCGCAGGGGCATTCTCGAGTGCGTCGCGCGGGCGGCAGTACACGCCGAAGCATGCGCCGACAGAAACCGGCTGCTCCATGAAATTGGGTCCGGCCAATGTGGGCGCGACCGGTATGGCGCGGGACGCGGACTGATTCAGTGTGCGCAGAGAAGCGGGCGAAGCGTCGATATTGCCATTTCCGTCGACGTCGCCTGCGAGCCATGCCGATACTGTCGCGAACGCACGAGCCGGAAGCTTGCTGAAGCGTGCCTCGACGAGAAAGTGATCAAGTTCATCGAACGGCGCACGCTCGACGGCCGCGCCATATGCTTCATATCGCGCGCTCAATGCGTTCCCGCTGTTGCGGTCGTTCGCCTCAAGCAAGAGCACGCGTCGCGCGGGTGCTGTCGTGTCGTTGCGCAGATCGATCCCCCCGATCCTGTCGATGTCGTCGCCATGAAGCCCGAAGCCTAACGCGCCGACCGTGCGCATGCTCTCTGGCGCCGTGCACATGCTCATATGGGCGCGCGCGTTGAGCCAGCGGTGATGATGCGCATGCAGTTCACGCAGATATTTTTTCCCGGACAGCACCGGGGCGAGCAGCACGAGTCCATCAATGCCCGACAACCGCTCGGCGGCAAGCGCGGCGAGCATCGCACCGAGCCTGAACCCGCATAGCGAGACGCGTTGTACGCCGGATACAGTGCGCAGGTATGCTAGCGCATCGGCGATGCTGCCGATCCATGCGTCGACTCGGTCCGGATCCTCCTCAACATGTAGCGAATTGCCGGTTCCCGGATAATCGAAACGCAGCGTGGGCATTTGCTGCACAGCCAGTCGTTCGGCCAATTGCAACCATGCACGATGCGTGCATAGTTCGTCGTAGCCGAAAGCATTGCACAACACGACACCGTGCTGTCCTGGTGCGGGATGCAGCCACCCAGCACAGTCACTGAAGACGACAGCTTGCATAAGAGGCCAGTTCAAAAAAACCCATGTCTGGGATGTTTAATTTCGGAGTGTGGTATTAACTCGGCTTTCCGAAAAACGGAAACCGAGAAGACGCACGCACCGATCGCAACGAATCGTGGGCATTGATAGAGCCCGATACTGCGCAAGGCCTGCGCGTCGAAACAACGAACTTAGCGCCCAACTCTTCGTGTGCCAAACCTCTCAGGCGCTCAAGGCGCTTCGGTGTTATCCCCCAAGACGGGATGGAAAAATCCACCCACCGCACAGGATGGAGCTCAGGCGCGACCGCGAACGGCCACCGGCGTATGACACATGCTCCGCTCGACGGCAAGATAGATCAGAGTCGGTAGGTAAGCTAAATAATATTCGGTGCGCAATAATTCGCGAAAAATAAAAAAATAAAATGTCGTATCTGAAAATGTTTTCGAATAGTCCCGGAAGAAAAATCGGGTCGCCGGAACCACAGTAAAAAACAGGTGTCGCTACCAATTGTCACTCTCTGTACGCGATTACCAAGCGTTGATCTCAGGAAGTTTCGCGGAGAATCTCAAAGAAATGCATCGGAAATGCTCACAACGATCGATTTGGGCGGATGGGCGGTGTAAACGGTCCTTCAGGTTGGATGATGCGGGTTAGCGTGCCCATTGTCATCAAGCGGATCACGGCCCCGATGGTAAAGGGCACTCCGAAAGCGATATTTGAGCGGACAGCGCCAGTTGCGTTCAGGCGGTTCATGCAAATTTGCGTTCATGGAATGGATAGTGGGTGGCTGTACTGTGCATTGCGGGACGCACTATGCGGCATTTCCGTGTCGACTACAAAATCGATTGTTTGGATAACACTGATCCACGTAACGGATGCATGCGAGAAATATGCGCAATGATGGTTTTGCCAAATCGGCTTTCCGACACTAGCTTCAGCAATGTCACGTTGCTGACGGGGCCAGGGGGCATCCCGCGATGCAAAGTTCCAGATCGTTTTTATCACGGCCATCGCTTTCCCATGATCGGTATCAGTTGTGCCGTGCGCTGATGCTATCGGTTTCAGTTGAGGCTGCGTGACATCGACGAGCGGTTGTTCGAACGCGGCGTTGTCGTTAGAGGGTGTTAGGGCTACGCTGAACAAGCAGCTGAATTTGCGACGTGTCGGCGATGTAGAGGTGTTCAGGTCGTGAAGCCGACGGTCATCCTTTGGTTTTTGGCCCTTGCGGGCATTGCACGCGGGCGTTTGCCC
>NZ_JBFPKO010000076.1:0-7287 GCF_040948765.1 Paraburkholderia sp. BR10923
AAAACAAACTCTCGGTGAACGTGTCGGCGCCGCCCATGATCTCCAGTGGGCAAGTGGTGGTTCATCTATCAACGCTTCACGAACTCTGCGCGATGACGTGTTTCAGCGGTACTTCAGCAACCTGTTAGGTCGTTATAAGCCAACATTATGCTCGCGTGCCGCCTCTTGCTATTGACAACTCGTGGGACGGCTGAGGTCGATATGCCGGTGGTTCTGTGCCAGACAGCGCGTATTTGTGTCTGCCGAAAGCATCGAGCGTGGCCGTTGGCGCGAGCGCTGAGTCTAACCATGGATTTCTCCTCTTGTTTGCGTGGCGTGAGACGCGCAAGTGTCGTACCAATCCAAAAATGCTTGCCCAACAACGAGATCACTCTTCAACGCGTTGTTTCATTCCTGACATTGTCGAAAATCTGACAAGGTCCCACACGCGCGTGGTTGTTACCATATAACGGCCTTCCAATCCGCTGACGTGAGATAGGACCAACGCGAACAACTTTGATGTCCATGTCGCGGTCCATAGTGGAGACGAGGCCCGCGCCCTTTGCGGTGTCGAGGGTCGTCGCTGTCGAATTGAATGTAGTTGGTGACGTTCATGCTTTTCACTCTTATTTAGTGGTAGCCATGTTCGTCCCAAAGGCACGGCGGAAAGCGGCGCGTACCGCAGGCTGGAGCGTGAGCGGCAAAGGCGACGACGAATTCCGACGTGAAGGCGAGCGCCATCCCCATCAAACGCCGGACAGCCCGACAACGAAAAGGCTCACCGCGTCGGCGCCAAGTCGTCCCGTGAGGATAACGTCGAGGTCGGCATCTGAAGGAAAGAGAACCAAGGCGGCGATCGCGACTACACCCTCTCGATCAGTAAGCTTGCCACTGTCACGTTGCTGAATTGGTCGAGTAAGATCGCGTGATCAAGGATGGAAAATCGCTTTATCACGGTTATCGTCTTCCACTGCGGTCATCAGCTGCGCGGTGTGGCGGTACTACCTGTTTCAGTTGAGGCTGCACGACATCGAGGAACTGCTGTTCGAAGCCGAGGTTATCGTCAGCCACGAAACGGTCTGCACGCCGGTGCGATAAATTCGGTGCGTGTTTCGTGCACCGTGTAAGCGGCGCGTCGTGAGCCTTGGCCTCTCGAACTCGCGTGCCCAGTGATGCGCGCCGGGTCAGCTGTCCATCCCGATAAGACAAGGAGGTAAAGATGCGACACCTTCAAGCAACCGAGTGCGGCGAATTTCCGGGCCTACCAATTCGGGCTTGCCGGTCGCCGGCAGCGCACAGACATTCGTGGCCAGATCAAAATCCTAGCTTTACGATTGCCGTGGACTGCCCCTTCGAGGGAGTTAATAGAGTGCGAGAACCACATCGTGGCGCCTTGATGCCATCGCCCGCAACAGGCACCTGATTGCGGACGAAGCCTCTTTCATTCGGACTTGGCCTCTGTGGGCATGCCGCGAAATGCCTTGAGTGCCCGCACGTGAGAAGCCAGCAGCGTTTCGATACGCAATGTCGACGACGACTCCGCGCAGCTGACGCGGCTTTAACTCGACGTCGCAATGAACGCGGCAAGCATATCTGATGAAGTCGGGCCTGAACCCCGGACCGGCGACGCCCGTCGCCTAAGGCCCTTAAACCCGTCAACCGTCGCGGAAGATGAAGCTGTACGCGCTCAACGCCGGCACGCCGCCCAGGTGCGCATACAGCACGCGCGAGCCGGCCGGAAATTCGCCGTTACACACCTTGTCGATCATGCCGTGCATCGATTTTCCCTCGTACACCGGATCGGTCAGCATGCCTTCGAGCCGCGCGCACAAACGGATCGCCTCGAGCGTGCCGTCGTTGGGCAGACCGTATTCCGGACCGCCGTAGCGCTCGTCGAGCACGATGTCCTTCGCGGTGATGTCGCGGCCCAGCTCGACGCTCTCGGCGGTCCGCTTCGCGATGCGCGTGATCTGCTCGCGCGTCTGCGCCGGTTTCGCCGAGGCGTCGATGCCGATCACCCGATCGGCGCGGCCGTCGGCGGCGAAACCGACGACCATGCCCGCTTGGGTGCTGCCCGTCACCGAGCACACGACGATGTAGTCGAATTTGAAGCCCAGTTCGGCTTCCTGCTGGCGCACCTCTTCGGCGAAGCCGACGAAGCCGAGCCCGCCCAGCGGATGATCTGAGCAGCCGGCCGGAATCGCGTACGGCTTGCCGCCGGCAGCGCGCACGCTGTCGAGCGCGTCTTCCCAGCTCTTGCGAAAGCCGATGTCGAAGCCGTCCGGCACGAGCCGCACGTCGGCGCCCATCATGCGCGACATCAGGATGTTGCCGACACGGTCGTACACCGCATCTGGGTAGTTGACCCAGCTCTCCTGCACGAGCACGCACTTCAGGCCCAGATGCGCGGCAACCGCCGCGACCTGGCGCGTCTGGTTCGACTGGATTCCGCCGATCGACACGAGCGTGTCGCAGCCCTGCGCAAGCGCGTCGGGGATCAGATATTCGAGCTTGCGGGTCTTGTTGCCGCCGAACGCGAGGCCGCTGTTGCAGTCCTCGCGCTTGGCATAAAGCTTGACCTTGCCGCCGAGATGCTCGCTCAGACGGTTGAGCGGCTGGATCGGCGTCGGCCCGAAGGTGAGCGAGTAGCGGGGGAAACGTTGCAGGTTCATCGGGGCTCCGTGGCGAGTGATTTCCGTGAGTTCATGGTAAGAGGCCAGTTCAAAGATGTGACTCCTCTCCTTTGAAAATGTTCCAGCAGATGAGCGAGCAAGCAAAAACTGACGAATGCTTGCTTGATAATATGGCCGCGACGGTCGATGTCGATACGACGACGTCGGACGTTGCAGAGCCACGCGTGAGTCCGTGCTGCCAACCAGCGGAATTTGCTGAGACCGCTACCATCTTCGGTTCTTCGTTGTCCAATCACTGGCTTTATGCCGCGATCATGCAAGTGTTGGCGATTTGTCGGTGTGGTAGTCGCGATCGCCGCAAATGACCGCGGGCCTACGAAATGTTCTGCCGCACGCGATGCGTCGGCTTTGGCCCGGATTTTCGCTGCCTTCGTCCGCAGTCCCTGCATTTTCGTCGTCATGTGTTCTGTACGTTTCGAATCCAGCGAGGCGGGCACCAGAAATAGTGCTACAGCCTTTTGACAGGTTTTTCTTGCTATCGCTCTCGGCGTCGACGGGCATCTTACGTGTTAAGGCGACGATGGGGCGCGGATGACATGCGCATCGGGAGTTACACTGTTTCCCATTTCGAACGATTGATCGTTTCGCTATGTGCGAATTGTCGCCTTATCCACGGGCGCGGACCGAGAAGTCCGTGTTTTTGAATAGCCAGGGTATTCGTTTCAAGGTGTATTAACTCGGCAAGCCGTGCAATGCTGTTTGTGTTCGCTGGGCGATATGGCATAGTGCGGCTTACTCATCCTATCCAAAGGAAAACAAGCATGGCTACGCTGGAAGCCGTCCAGGCAAAAATCGCAAAGCTCCAAGCACGGGTGGCAGTGTTAGAGAAGAGATATTCGGCAACAGCGATCGGGAAAATCCTCCGTATGCTGGAACAGCACTCTCTATCTATTGCTGATATTGAGGCGTCTTTGGGCAGGCGACCCGGCCGCGGACCCGGCGCGACTGCACCGGCCAAGCGGGAGGCATCGGCAACGAAGTACGCCGACCCAAAGACGGGGGCGAACTGGTCCGGTCGTGGCCGGGCACCGGCTTGGATCGCTAAGATAAAAGACCGCACCAAGTTCCTGGTGACGAACACTACGACGAACTCAACAGCGACTGCTCAGAAAACGCTTAAGTCTGAGAAGAAAGTAAAGGAGCCGCAGCCTCACATCTATCAGAACCCTAGGACAGGAGCGACTTGGAGCGGGCGTGGTCGTACGCCGTCGTGGATCGCAGGTGCCAGAGACCGCACGAAGTTCCTGATCTCCGCGGCCGAGACACCCGAAAATTCTCGAAAGGTGGCAAAAGCAGTCCATTCCAGCAAGACAGCTGCTCCGAAGAAAGCCGCAGGCAGGAAGGCAGCAACAAAAAAAACGGCGGAGCAATAAGGCGTCGGAATACCTCAGCACCGGTGCGGGAAGAGCACCTCGGAGACTGGTAGTGGCGCTTTGTCGGCTATCCTCTGGCGGAGGCGTGCATCGAATGGCTCGGCGAAGTCGACAGCTGCTGATGCAAACGTTGCGCCGCAAACGGCAGCAATCGTGAGTGCGCCTCTCAGATATATGTAGGAGACCCACGGGGCTGCGCGATATACCTCCGCAGCCCAGCGTTGTTCTTGCACTCGGCCGCAGTCCCTCCAATCGGGCGTCGTGCCAGTCTCCGACCCTATCCTTTGCAATTGCTCCGCGATGAGCGATTTGGCACATTCGCAATGGCGAATGCTGTCGTAGAACTGACCACCCGGTGGGTAGGGGTGGAAATGTGCTGGGCATCACTGATCAAAGGTCTAGTGATGCCGCGGAGTGAAGGACGTAATGGCAGTTGCTTTAGAGCGTGTTATGCACTTTTGTTAAGGGCTGAAATTGGATGAGCATAGTACGGGGAATACGACGAAACGCAAGTCAGCGAGGGTCTCGGCCGATCGCCCGTAGTGTTTGGCCAGCCTGTGGAAGCCGGTGAGCCAGCCGAAGATGCGGTCGACTACCCCCGCGCGTGGCAACAAGACAAAGCCTGCTTCGCCTCCGGCAGCATGATGACCTGTAGCCCGATTCTTCGAGTGCAGTCTGCGCAGGTCCTTCGCCGATGTATCCTTGGTCGGGGCCATCGTGTCAGTTTGGCCCTGTGGCCTGCTGAAGGGCGATCGCGTTGGACGAGGCGGCGCTTGAGCGCTTTTTTCCGCCGCAGTCGTTGAGTCCACCGGATGCCCAACCGACCGCGCCGTGAGCTCGGTAGGAGAGGCGTGCGTCGTCTAGGAGCCCGTAGACTGTAGCTGGTTTGCATACAGTAGATGCGATGGGCAACGGACTGTCAGTCGCGCAGCGCCAGCCCCCCGAGGCGAGAAGCTGTTGATCGATTGCTCGGGCCAGAGGCTCGGCATCGTCGATCCACACCGGCGAGATCTGCGGACGGAGCTATTCGTCGCGACGCTCGCCGCATCAATCGACACTTATGCGAAATCACCTAGCCCAACCAGCTCAGAGCGTCACCGGGCGTATGCGACGTCCGGCGTCGCGCTGGGCTTTACAAACGAGCCGGTGCAACAGTTGCCTCGGTCCTTGTCGACAGCTGCGGGCGAGGCCGGGCGCGGAAAGCGGCTCTTTCACGATTTCCGATTATCGTCGGATCACACGATAGCCTGTGCCAGGTGCCACACGCTGCCAACCGGTGGAGTAGATGGAAAAAGGGCTTAGTCGGGCGTCGGCGCTCAGCGGGGGCGATTAGAGGGTGTTAGATCCTATGCAGCAGGAAGGCCGGTGAGCTGATCCGTAAAATCAGCTTGTCAACGCTTGCTCAAAGGAGAGCATCATGCACACACAACAGGTCTCCACACCGTGCGCCGAGGAAATTGTACTGGCGGTGTCGCTTGAGCTCGCAATGGCGAAGTGGAAAGTTGCGCTGCATGATGGCCGCCGCGATCGGCCAGCCGTGCACACGGTCACGCAGCCACAGGCCACATCACGTCTGCAGGCGGTGCTGTCCCTGATTGAACAGCACCGGCAGAAATGGGCGTTGCCGGCTGAACTACGGATTGCCGTAAGCTATGAGGCCGGCCAAGACGCGTTCTGGATCTATCGTGCCTTGCAAGCTCGCGGGATCGAATATTATGTCGTCGATCCCGCGAGCATCCCTGTTGAGCGCCAGAAGCGGCGCGCCAAGACGGACCGGCTGGATGTAATCAGGCTGGTCATCAACCTGCGTGCGTGGCTGCATGGTGAACGCGATCGCATGCGCGCGATCCGTGTGCCGTCACTGCAGGATGAGGCGTCGCGCCACGTGATACGCGATCGTGGGCAACTGCAGAAGGAAGTCCTGCAACACCGGGATCGCATGCGCAAGCTACTGGTCACGCTCGGTTGCTGGGGTGAAGTCGACAGCCGGAAGTTCGCCGCACGTCTGGCACGCGGTGACGTACGGCGCCACGACGGTATGCCACTGCCACTGCCACTGGAACTGCAGCAACGGCTGCTGCGCGAATGCGAACGACTGGCGCTCGTCGAGCAGCAACTGGCGACACTGGAGAAGGAGCGGCTCGAGAGTCTCCCCGAGTCCGCGCGCGAGCGAATCGATCGCACGCCTCACACGCCTGAGCGGCATTGGGGCCGTTGGTGGCTCGCGACTGGCACTGGAGCTGTTCTGGCGGCAGTTTAGCAACCGTCGCCAGGTCGGCGCTTGCGTGGGCCTCGCGCCTCAGCCTTACGACAGTGGTGAGAGCCAGGTCGACCAGGGCGTCAGCAAGCAAGGCAATCGGCGAGTGCGGGCACTACTGATCGAGATGGCATGGTCGTGGATCCGTTACCAGCCAGACAGCGTCCTGACGCATTGGTTCTCGCAGCGAACAGCAGGCACGGGTCCCAATCGTCGCGGTCGCACGACGTCTCGCGATTGCACTATGGCGGTACTTAAAGGACGGCGTAGTTCCCGAAGGAGCATGATTGAAGCACCGTAGATCAGTAGCGCGAACGATAAATCTGTAACGCGGGAGCAAGCGAATACAGTCTGAAGTGAACATGCCCGTAAAAGTGTCGGGTTGCTCCACGCAACCGACTCGTTAGATGGGGCATGTTCCCGATGTTGAATACGGCGTAACGCGCATGCAGGATGAGGCTGGTATCAAGCCAGCGGATAGAAGGTGGTGAGACGTCAAGTCTCACGAGCGCAAGAACCGGCTTCAGACCATCGCGGCTGACTGGCAATACAAACCGTTCGTTCTGTGATGCAGCGGAAGGACTTACACATCAGTCGAGAAGTTAGCTCGATAAGGGCTTGACAAACGACTGCTCATAGAAGGCACTTTTGCTAAGGGTTGCAAAGTGAACGAGCATAAGCACGGAGAACACGACGAAGTGCAAGCCGGCCAGAGTTTCGGGCAATCGCTCGTAGTCTCTTGCCAGTCGGCGGAAGCGGTTGAGCCAGCCGAAGCTGCGCTCGACCACCCAGCGGCGCGGCAACAGCACGAACCCCTTTTTCGCCTCCGGCAGCTTGATGACCTGAAGTTCAATCCCTTCGTCAAGCGCCGCCTGTGCGGGCTCTTCGCCGGTATATCCCTGATCCGCGAACGCCACCTTGACCGTCTGGCCCGTGGCCTGCTGAACCTGACGCGCCAGTTCTCCAACCTGCGCGCGCTCCTGCT
>NZ_JBFPKO010000077.1:0-7271 GCF_040948765.1 Paraburkholderia sp. BR10923
CAGCGTCAGATACGGCGCCGCGAAACTCCATTCCTCATCCGACACATCAGTCGGATACCCTTTGCGGCCCGTTGTTTTCATCCCGCCAGGATACCAGGTCTCAATCGAAGTTCCTAACACGCTCTAGTAAAGACCCGATACGATGCGGACTACTTATCCAGCCAGTGAATAGAATTGCTGTGCGGGATCCCGCGCTCGGCCATCATCTGTTCGAGATGACGCAGGCTCAGCGGATAGGCCACGTACCACCGAACGCACAGCAACATCACGTCCAGCGGGTAATGGAAGCGTTTGAGTACTTTTCCCACACCCGGACTCAGCTTCTCGGTCATCGATCAAGTCACCCATTAAGGCCCGTCGGCATACCAGACTGCCTTATTGCGACAGATCCCGACGAACCTGTCGACGTGCTTCATCAGCGGCCAGTCACTCAGCACTGCTGCCATCGCAGCATTGCGCGGCCGGAGGAACAGCAGGAGACCATGTTCAGGGCGGCCGCCCCAAGCCTCAACATCCATGAGGAGCGCCCGCAGGTTCGCGAGCGCGCTTTCGACGTCGATCGCCGCCACCGCGTCTTCCAGGCACACCACAAGTGAGCACAATTCCGAGATCTTGGTGCCGAAAACCACGTCCAGCATGTCACCGCGGGTAGCCGGCATGTACAGAGTCGCCCCGAGGGCGAACGCGGAAATGTCGCCCCTCAGCTGGGACTTCGTGTGATTGTCGCGGCACGATACGGACCCAGGTCCGCGCCAGCTTCCTCTACGGTCACGCCCGCGCGGTCAGTGAGATGCATTAACAATTGCACGTCGCTGTCGTTGCTATCACGTACCAGAACGTGATCAGGCACACGACGCAGAACCGCTCTGGTTGCTTCAGCGATACCCGGCTTCACGCGATTCAAGTTGAAGGTGCCAAAACGCGCTGCCAGTGAGGACACCACGTGATCAGCGGACGCTTGGAGGTCCAATCGCTGTTCGTTGGTCCATGGAATTGCGGGATAAACTTCGCCCAGCGCCCCACGTTCGGCCTCGATCTTATCGATGAACTCTCGGGTTACGTCATGCTTAGGCAGGTGGTCGTATGTCACGCAACCATGAAGCCCACCTTGAGTCGGCCAGATGGTGCGGGATATGAGGCCCGACACGGTTGCACCGAGGATGCCGGACGGAATTACCCAGTCCTCTGCAGAGCCAGCCAGCCAAGCGCGGCCGCAGGGGTCTGCTAGAACAACGAGGCGAGGCTCCGCTGGGAAGCGCTTGTCGTCGTCCAAGGTCCGCTTGAGCTCATCGGAGATTGCGCCTTTGCCGGTCCAACCATCCACGAAGGCGATCTTTTCGGCCCCATGCAGCTGGATGATGGCTTCCAGAGCCACCATGTCGATCCCGCGATCGCGAATGATGCTGACACCGTAGTGGTGAGTATCGCGGCCCATTTCGACGAGTGCCCGGCGCAGCAGGACACCGAGGGGCACGCCTGCGCGAACAAATGAAACCAGGGCGATGCTCGGCCCGGTGTAAGCGGCACTCAATGCCAATGCCAATGCCTGAACATTGGAAGCCATACGAGCGCCGTTCCGCGCCAGGGCATGGGTGTAGAGACCCTTGTGCACGTCGGTAGGAGCCTGCTCGAAGCTTATCATCTCGGAGTAGTGCTTCCGGTTCGTCTGAATCAGAAGCTCCTTTTCCTCAACGGCAGTGAAGCTCATCTGCACGCGTTGCAAAAGGAAATGCACATCTTCAGGGGCGTAGCTGCCGCTGCCGACGGTGCTCAGGGTGGCGAGAGGATTACTCATTGATGAGCTCCTTCACTACTGTTGCCAGTTGACTGCGCGCCGGCGTTGACCACATGTGACAGAGGTCCATGAACCCCAGGTCGGAGATGCTGTCACCGAAGCCCAGGACCGGCCGCTCGCCGTGGACTTCACGATCGCGGCGCAACCATTCTTGAACGGCGAAGCGTTTTTCCAAACCCGCAGGCAGGAGGGCGAGGTTGTTTCCATTAACGTGGGTGTGCATGCATTCCAACATGCTTCGAGATTGAACTTCGGTCAGCAACTCGGTGAGCACCGAGTCGTCGGACTCGTTGTGTTTGGTCAGCACGTAGTGGCGCAGACCTTTCTCTTCAACTACCCAACTGCGCAGGGAGTAGCCCAGTTCTTTGCCGATTTGCAGGGTGGCCTCCCTCAGTGTCGACAGCCGGTCTTGAAAGGTCCGGAGCGACTCGGCCATCTGTGCGTGCCAGGGCTGGTCAAGCGATCCGTCAGGGCGGAGCATCACGCCACCATGGGAGCAGATTGCACCTTCGGTGAAAGGAAGCTTGACGCGGTTGTAGGCCTCCACGCTACGTGCGGTAACCGGAACGACGTCGGCCGAGGCCAGCAGCCAGTTCAGGAAGAAGTTCTGGACCGGGTTCATGTACCCGTTGGGCTGCCCATGCACGTCCAGGGTGGCGATGATTCGTGGGGTGGCGTCCGCCATCTTACTTGCGGTCTGGAACAGGGTGTCGTCGAGGTCGACGAATATCAGCGGGCGATTACTGCTCATCGAGAATTATCTCCGCATTCAGGACATCAACCAGTTCTGCAGGGAGCGCTTGCGCCGGGGTTTCGGTGCAGACAAGAACTCGGTCGAATTGACCGGGCTTCACGTTGTAGAGGAAGTTCGGAATACCGAGGCCATAGTTGTCAGGAAACGACAGCGCGTGCTCGATGGCGTGGCCTATGGCTATAGGGGACCTGGTGGTAGCGCTGAAGTAGACGTCTGCCCCGGCTCGCTCCGCGCGCTCCGCCAGCAGGAAGGGACGCCAGACGAACTCACCGGTACCCACTACGACGACTTTCTCGCCGGGCTGGATCTGAATGTTCGGTGCGAGCGTGTCGTCCACGTGGCGAACGCCCAAGCGCCCCCAGTCATTGCGGGGTGAGAGAGGCCATCCGCCTATAGAAACGGCGCCGACACCTAGCATATCCGGCAGGGGCGCGGACTGATCTTCGTGGAACTGATACGAGCCGCTCAGCAAGGATACGGCGGTGGTCGACTCTCCGATGGCCTCACGCACAGCACCCCCAGACCAGTCCGTCAGGACGCACGTGACCACTCGCTCGATCTTGTTCAGGCCGGCTTCGATTAGTGCGCGGTGCAGGTTGAGAAAGGTCTTGCCGGTCGAAGCCTCATCATCCACCAAGATTAAAGATCGGGCCTGGAGCATCAAATCACGAACCTCGGGATCGACTGGCAGGTGGATTAAATGGGTGCTGGCATGACTGTGCTCTTCCTCGAATCGAGAAAAGAGGTCGGTACCCAAAGGATGACGGGTACTGGTGAGGTACACGCTGTCGGAACGCGTGGCACTGTAAGCACGGTGCACGCCGGCACCGAGGCCAACTGCGGCTTCGGCCACGCCTATTACCAGCACTGGGCCGGGCAGGTCCGCTGGGATCTCGCTGACGAGGCTCTCGAAACTGGCAGCCATGATCGATGGCCGCGTCGGCACGAGTCGTCCCAGAACTTTTGACACGAAGAGGAATGCCCGCTTTGGATTCCGGCGCTCTGCGAAACCGAACAGGGTAGCTGCGGGCAAGGCGGCGGCGTCGACTTTGACCTCGAGCAGTCCCCGCTTAAGTTGAGCGCGTAGGAACGTCGGTACTACATTGCTGTCCATGAACTGCTTCCTTGCGAAACGCTGATCAATGAGCCGATTGCCGATTGCCGATTGCTTGGCGGTGCGACTCGCGGCTTTTAAAAAACAGGACGGTCGTCGACGGCTGATTCTAAGCATCCGCGCGGGTGTATTTCCGGGGCACGGCTCTTTTCGGCATTCTTCGTCGACGGCGGTGTCGCGAAGATCGTGGCATCCACCGGCGTGCCTTCTTTCATCCCCGCGCTCGCATAGCGCGATGCCGATCTCATCGAACAGCTTTCGCGTCAACTCATGCTGCGACCAACAGGCGCTGAAACTTCACAGCGTGGCGGCATTCGGTAGGTTCTCGCGCGCCAAGCCGATGCCCGGGAACGCGCGCATCGCGAAACTGTCGTTCAGCGCGTCTTCAAGGCCTTCATCCGTCAGGCCGTACCACTGTTCAAGAAAGTAGATCCGCAGCATCCGCTCAGGTCCTATCGGCGGGCGGCCCCATTCGCCTTTCGGGTAGTACGGCCAGTTCGCCAACAGCAAGCGCTCCCACGGTACCACTTTCTCCATCTCTGCAAGGAAACGCTGACGCCTGATCACTTGCTTCTTGTCCAGACTTCCTACTTCTGCAAGACCGAGCTACCGCTTCATGATCGTGGGACCGATTCGTGAGCCTCCTGCTACAACGTCTTCGTCCTCATCACCGACGACCGCGTAGCCGATTGATCAGACTTTCCCAAGTTTGATGCGAGGTCGAGGACCTAACAGGCTGTCGAAAATCGCCTCGTTTTGACAACCGCGGCAATGTTTAAAGGGATTTCGTATGCAATTCGTCGCTGAGTTGCACATGGATCGTCCGGGGCACACCACAGGCGAGTGAGCCAGCCGGCGCGTTTTCGCCCGGTGGCCGCGTCCCGGCGACTCATTGCGCTGCTCCTCGCGGCACGGCCATCAGTATTCGGGCCATTCCGGTCAGGTTGCTCGCCAGCATCGTCAGTCTGAAGTGCTGGTGACCCGCTTGATGCCTCGATAGTTGGTCTGCCGAATTCTGCCATGGTCTTGCCCCAACCGGAGTACTCTTCGATGCGTTTAAGTTTCACCTGGTTGATGCCATAACCGGCGTGCCGCGAAGCGCGCCCATCAATCGCGCTTCCGTCTTGATGAGCAACGTTGCGCGCCACATGGGGAGTCACGTTGCGCGTCCGGCAATCACGAACAGAGTCGCACATGTCGTAAGCCTTGTCGGTCCCAACAGGATTTGGTCGCGAAAAGGAAACAGTCATAGCAAAGCGCGATATCATAGGATTGCTTATTTCGCCAGCGAGTAGAATTTCTAAGTAGCAGATCGTTGAATTGTTCGGGTATGTGTTCTGGCAGACCTTGATCGGCGTCTCGCGTTCGGCGGTGAGCGCTTGTAGCGCCGAAACGGCTTCTCTAAAACCGGCAACAGTTTGAGTGTCCAGCGATGCACAGTCGAATGGCGAACCGAAATTCCTCGTTCGCCATTCGACTGCTCGAGGTGACGTAGACTCAGCGGATACGCAGCGTACCGGCACACGCAGAGAAGGATTACGTCAAGCGGATAATGTAGGCTCTTGAGCACCTTCGCCACCGCGCGATTCAGGTTCTGCTTCATCGGCCAGATCGTCCGTCTTCGGGGCCTCAACATGGCAGGTCCCTTATTGGGAGAAAGCCTTGGTCATTTCTTTAGTCGGACGCCAATGCCCATGCACGTTCACCATGCTCCGCGACGACCCCAACTACCAACCACTTTAACTGCTTGATCACTTCATTCTGATGGCTCATCGATCGGATCGAACTTCATCACTGGATGAGCTTCGTAGCCCTGAAAACACTCACCGAAACGGCGTCCACTCGGATCGTTGAAGGTGTGATCGGGCAATCCTAACGGCAGTTCATCCCTGATACAAGCATAACTCGCTTAAGTCGGCATAAGTAGAATTTATGTGGCAAGGAAAAGTGAGCTGCTTGGATATAAGCCGAATTTATTTCATATTCCTAATCGCGCAAAATAGAATAGGGCCCTGCCTCGGTCCACCGCAGTATTGTGCCGGTGCCGGGGTACCTTGGTCCTTCTGAAGGAGGCAACGTAGCGTCGAAAGGGTGTTGGCCGCCCGAGCCCCGAAGCTGATCATTAGGCCATCAGGCTGTTGGTGCTATTTGAAAGCGCGGTTTTGTAGACAAGCCGGCGGTTGGCGTGACGAGGCGTAGACGGTCGATGCGCTGCTGCGCCCCCTCCTGCAATGGCTAATGCACATCGTTATTTCGGGATGGCGATTGATCAGCATTGGCGGTCCACAAAAAGGCGGCCGTTGACAAAAGGGTGGCGATCTGATCTCCGCTTGACGCGCGCAACGACGGGTAGGCGACACCGCTGAAAAATTGTCCAGGAGAGGTACCTGAACAACATAGCGTCACGTGAGATCGCTGCGCCATCAAAGGCATCATCAAGCTGATGTTCGCTTCAGGAATTTTTGGATCTGATGCGTCATTCTGTCGGGCACATAGAGATCATGCACATGAGTCAAAAAGGGTAAGTATGCGACGCTTGCAATTCAAGAGTCCCAGTCGAATAGTGCTATTCCTGGGCCACGCAACAGAAATTTCTGGTTCTGTGTGATCGCTTTTGACGCTAGCCTTAGCGGGATGCGATGCGGCTGCTGACGTGATCCGTGCGGCTCCGAGAAAATGTATTGATCCGTCAGTAACGCTTGGTCGAGAAGACGATGAATGCTGTCAAATGTCGCGTCGACACTCGGCGAAAAAAAGAACGCGCGGACTTTTGGAATATGTGGATTTGGCTGAAGCTTGCGTGCATATCGGGCAAAACGGATGGGAGCCCGTTATCAGTTGAGCAATACAAAGAGAGGGACATCCATGAATGGCATCAATCAGTCGTCCACTTCGGTCGCGGCACTGCCGTCCGGTGTCCGCGTGGCTGGACAGCCTAAATTCGCAACGGAGATAGTTGCTGAACCGCTGACAGGCGGGCAGTTGACCTTTGGAAAGAACGACGAAAGCGGTGTTCGAATCGCGGTTGAAGATGTGAACAAAGCATCAGCAGCGGCAAATCGTCGCTCGGTTGCGGTCGAAGTGCTATCGGAGGATGACGCAGTGGGTCGGGAACCGGGCGCGTACTCCGTTCAGAAACTCGTCTATTCGGGAGACACGACGGCGATCGGTCGCAGTATTTCTGGCGTGATTTCGTGACAGTGTACAAGCAGATGCAATTCTCGACCATGATCGGGAAGTCGCATTCGATCGGACAGGCGACTGGATCGACGCACATGTGACGGTCTGTGCGATTTGCGGCGATAGCCGCCATCGCACTCGATTATTTTTTGACAGGTAACGGACATCATCGGACTGTCCGTTACCCCGTATCAACCCGTAGGCGGTCAACTGGAGTAAGAGAGGCATGGACATTCTGGTCCAACAAATCATGAATGGACTGGTGCTTGGCAGTGTCTACGCCATCATCGCACTGGGCTACACGATGGTTTACGGCATTCTGGGCATCATCAACTTCGCTCACGGCGATGTGTTGATGGTGGGCGCGATGGTTGCGCTCTCCGCCATAGGTGTGCTGCAGAACCACTTCCCCGGCCTCGGCAACGTGC
>NZ_JBFPKO010000078.1:0-7020 GCF_040948765.1 Paraburkholderia sp. BR10923
CGCTTCGAGCCGGGCAGCGAGCCGCGGCCATCATGAGTCTGCTACGTTCAGCGCAACTGAATGGGCACGAACCACATGCCTATCTGAAGGACGTCCTGACGCGACTGCCAACCCACAAGGCCAGCGATATCTCAACATTGCTGCCTCATCGCTGGCAGCCGGCGGATCCTATCCGCTAGTTCAATTCGTCAAGACGGGTTTGCCGGCCGCTTACTCCCGAGCTACGGCGACACCTGCACGAATTGTAGAGTCTCATCTAGCTTGAAATCAATTTCATTGATGCCATCACCAAACACAACCTCCTTCGGGTTACTAACATATGTCCCTGAAACAGCCACGCCTTTCTTTTCCTCAGTTGTACATATCCAGTAGGTCGGATGTGTGTCAAAAATATATTTGCCATTTGGCTTTCCTGGCATTGCAAATGCTGGCAAGCTATTCATATAGACGGCAATGCTCATATTTGTTGACTCTCTAACTGTGAATGAAGTGTCTGTCATGACCAGCATGCTACCGTTTGGCACTTTCTTGTCGTGGAATGCCAGAGGAGATGTCTTAAACTGATCATTGGAATAGATCACGCCCATAGCGTTGTTGCCGTTAGCAGTGGTCGGATCCATGGTTTGGATCGGCCCGCCTGAGCACCACTCGACACCCGGTGTTAGTGGTTGGTCGGAGGTCCCCCAGTTTAGCGCCCAGTCGACTGTCCAATGGTACGTGTTCGTGTTGCCATCGTTGATCGTTTGCAGAAGCCAAACTAATGGCAAGCCTGTTTTTAAATTAGGGTATGTCTGATAGATAGCGACCTTTGCAGGAGCTCCGCTGGAATTGACCACGGATATGGAGTATGAAGACATGAGTGTATCCCCTTTCATGCTTAAAACTGTTGATGACCAACTTGGTCGGAAAAATGTGAACTATTGTCGGGCAACGCGGGAAAATTCTACGAAGCGATTGAGGAACGTACTGCGTTTCAGGCTAATCGAACGCGTTTGGACGCGTTCACGATACCCCAGCAGTTTGCATACCAGTTGCCCGACAAGCACAAAATACGGCCGACTCTACGCGTTAATGCTTGAGATAACTGTCATGTGAGTCAGGTTTCCGACATCACGTGTTGGTAAGCGTACACGTTGAAGATGACTTCACTCCTTCGGACAGTTTGTTGAGAAATTGAGTGGGACTGCCGGGGTGATCATGCTGCCGATCTAATCGCAGGCAGCGCCGCGAAGTATGCCTCGTTGGGGGCGTTGTCACGTTAAGGTATACGAGACGCAAGAGCGCACAGGAGGTAGATTTGCTCAGAAATTGGACGGATCCTGGGTGAGCCCAGTGAAGCGATGCCAGCCGGCAAAGCGTGCGGCGAGCTGTTTGCGATAGAGTGAGGCACGCAGTAAATGTCGCTTGAGCGCGAAGTGCTGGCGAATCGGACCGAAGCTCGATAAGAACGCTTGTGTGCGACCAGGATCGCGAAAACCACGCATCCGGCGTTCGCGCTCACGCGTAGGCTGATGGCTGTTTTCGGCACGGTTGTTCACCCGGGCCGCAGCCTTGACGAAGACGTGTTGGATGTTTGCCAGTTCGGGAATTTCGGCCTTCGCGGCCGGATAGCTGCGCAATTGATCGGTGACAATCCTTCGTGGCGCGTCGGCACAGGCGGCCAGCACGCGGTTGAAGAAGCGCTTTGCTGCGGCCTTATCGCGATGTTTCTGCAGCAGGATGTCGAGTTCGGCGCCGTGCTGGTCGACTGCCCGCCAGAGCAGATAAGGCTCACCGCGCAACGTAACGAAGACTTCGTCCAGATGCCATGTGCGCCCAGGCTTGCGGCGAGCAGCCTTGATGCGATGTGCGAAGCCCGCGCCGAATTTGTCGCACCAGCGGCGGATCGTCTCGTAACTGACAACGACACCGCGCTCGAACAGCAGTTCTTCAATATCACGCAGGCCAAGTTGGAACCGGAAATACCACCGAACCGCGAGACTAATGATTGCCGCCGGGAACCGGTGGCCGTGATAAAGCGATTTTCTTTTCTTCATCGTGACATCTTACGTGACTACCTCGCCAACGTGACAGTGCCCTCATTGGCACCGCCAAACTCAATGGCATCGATCTAGAGGCGTATCTGCGCTTCGTGCTCGCACGCATCGCCGACCCTGCGATCAACCGCATCGACGAACTCGCGCCGTGGGTCGTCTCCGATCAGCTCCGCGCCGCAGTCTGAAGATCGCGATCTCCAGTCAAGACGTTGCTGGCGACGCGCTTACGATGCAACCGGTTATCGTGCGCATCTGCGCCATCCCACTTCCCGCGCTTTGGGGGGGCGCCGGCACGACCGCAATCGTCGCCCGAATGGCTGCCGTTCACAGGCGAGGTGCCGCCGAATTCCATCGCCTATGCACTATCAGTTCAGGGTGCATTGTTTCGCTGGCTGATCGAGCAGCGCTACGTGCTGGCGGAAATTCGCTTCCCATCGCAACTTTCGGACGCGTTAGTGCCAGTTTTCTCGCAATGACGATCGGGCCTGCTAGACCCGTTCGTCATGGATCGCATTCACTGTTGGCGTGCGGTCAGACGCTTGAGCGCGTTGCAGGAGGTAGCACCGTAGCGGCGTCTCGCACCTCCACCGCGATCGACCGCAGTGGCGCCTCGGCAATGAAACGGTCTAGCAGTTCGCGCACGTCGTGGTCGATGAAATCGGCGCGGGTTGTGTCGACGATGAGGGTCGCCCGATCCGGGATATGCGCTAGCATCTCCTTGAGCGCCACCTTGCCGAGAAACGATACATCCTTGCGAAACGAGAGCAGGAAATGGTCGTCGTGTCGCGCGAGGGCAATAGGCCGATGCAGATTCGCCCACAACGCGAACGCGGCGCTGCACAGCACGCCGAGGACAATTCCGGTGAGCAGATCGATGGCGAGCACCCCGATGATCGTTACAATGAATGGAGTGAACGATGCCGCTCCCTGTTTCGCGAGCGTAATCAACAGCGACGGTCTGGCGAGCTTGAAGCCGGTTTGAATGAGAATGGCGGCCAGACTCGCGAGCGGAATCAGGTTGATCGCATCCGTGAGCGCGAACATGCTGACGAGGAGCAGCGCGCCGTGCACGATTGCGGAGAGCCGGCTTCGCGCGCCGGCGTGGACGTTGGCCGAACTGCGGACGATGACGGATGTGATGGGCAATCCCCCGATGACACCTGCCACCATATTGCCGACCCCTTGCGCTTTGAGTTCGCGATTCGGTGGTGCGACGCGACGCTGCGGGTCGATCTGCTCGACGGCTTCGAGGCTCAGGAGCGTTTCTAGACTGGCGACAACGGCAAGCGTCAAGGCGACGATCCATATTTCCGGATCCACAAGGCGCGCGAAGCTCAACCCGAACTCAGGTAAATGCAAGGCGTCGCCAAGCGCCGCGAACGATTTGATGGCCGGCAACGCTACGCGGTGCTCAGGTGGTAACGCGAGCGTGGCGCCTAGCGCGCCGCAAACCAGCGTCGCGCTTACGCCCGCAACTACGACGACAAGCGGCGCGGGCACGAACCGCACTAGCGCGAAGCGTCTCAATGTATGCGTGTCCCAGGCCGCAAGGATGGCGAGCGAGATGGCGGCGACAGTACAGACGATGGGCGAGATGGATGCAAGCGCGCCTGCCAACGATTCGGTGTTGCGACCCGACGTCAGACCGACTGCAAGTGGGATCTGCTTGATGATCAGCAGCAGTCCGATGGCGGCGAGCATTCCCTTGATGACGGGTGTGGGCACATACGAGGCGAGCTGGCCGGCCCGAAGCGTGCCGAAGCCGAACTGGATGACACCCGAGAGCAGCAATGCAATAAGGAATGCAGAGAAACTACCGAGACGCCCGATGCCGTCGACGACGATCACGACGAGGCCCGCGGCGGGGCCGCTCACACTGAGGGACGATCCGCTGAGCAAGGCAACGACGATGCCACCAACGATGCCAGACACCAGCCCGGCTAGCGGCTCTGCGCCGGAGGCTTCTGCAATGCCGAGACACAACGGCAGCGCGACAAGAAAGACTACAGCGCCGGCAGCGACGTCACGTAGAAGCGCAGACGGGAAAGCTCTCGAAGTCATGATGGAAGCGAAAAATAGTGAAGGGTGGATACCGCGACGCCAAACTTGTGCGACTGCGATTTTTTGGTGAACGAGGTAAGCGGAGCGATCTGGAGCGACGGGTCAGACGGGGGCGATTGCCTTCGTTGTTTCAGGCTCATAGCCCGAGTCGAGTTCGCGCAACTGGCCGTCGTTCAGTGAAAAGATCCAGCCGTGCACAAGGGGAGAGGGTGCACGCTCACGCACGAGCGGATGCTCGCGCAGCAGGCGTACCTGTTCGAGTACATTAAGTTCGACGAGCCGGTTGATGCGTGCCTCTTCCGATGGCAGGCGAGCGAGCGCCGCGTGATGCGTGTGTGCGAGCGCGCAAAGCGGCCTGATGCGGCGGTTGAAGTGCGGCAGGGCGTCGGCTGGCGGAAGTAGCGAGGCGCGCACGCCCCCGCATCCGTAGTGCCCGCAGACAATGATGTGCGCGACCCGCAGCTCACACACAGCATATTCGAGCACGCTCATGGTGTTGTCGTCGTCGAGATGAAGAAGGTTAGCGATGTTGCGATGAACGAACAGATCCCCCGGCGCGCAGTGGGTGATGGTTTCGGCGGGTACGCGGCTATCTGAACAGCCAATCCAGAGCACTTGCGGTTTCTGCCCCATGGCTAGAGCGCGAAACAAGTTTGGTTCGCGCCGTCCCATTTCTTGGGCCCACGCGACATTGGCGACGAGCATGCGTTTTGGAAGATTCACGAGTCGAGACTCCAATCAGGTTGTTGGCTTCGATCAATGCTTGCGAATAGCCTTCTATCAAGAAAATGGCCGGTCGCTCGAAAAAAGAAACCGGAACGATGACAATAAGTAGCGCGGACTTCGCCGTCTCCCGTCAATCAACCTAAGCAGTGCGCCCGTCCCCGCCGGCATACACTAGGAGAGTGCTCGCACATAGGGAAAATCAGCGGGCGACCGCTCTGGAGCTGGAGACGGGCTACTGCGCAGGAAACGTTTTCCGCGCCTTGCCGTGATCCGATGGACTGGTCTTGATATCCCCTGGCATCTATCTATCACGACGACGCGCCGGCCATTCGGCCGCGCGGGGTCGTCCCGTGGCAGTATGCATGAGCGTCCTCTCCGATCGCCCACGCTAGGCGTTTCATTTCCAGCGTTTCCTTGCTAAGCGGGTGTTACAACTGAAGAGGTCCTTGATGGTGGCTGAGAACACCGATGCCGACAGGACTGACTCAGCAGCTTGTGCTAGCGGCCAAAGTGTTTTCGCGAGGTTCCTTGCCAGCCAAAAATTTGATCGACGGACGCCGTGCCGACTGCCATTTGTCCTCGCCCCGGCAGAAGATTCCTCCATGATGGCGATCTCATACAGTGTTGTGCGCCAACAGTTGGTGTTGGTTGAGCTTGATGAGAATTTCGATGCATTTGGTCCAGTCATTAAGGTTTCCTTAACAGAAAAGTCTATTGGATATTGTAGGCGAGTCATTGTGTCGCAATTGTGTCGTCGAATACCTTAGGATACCAACTGCGCTTTAGAGATATTGATCAGATATAGCAAAACAGACCTCAATAGGGACCTGCGCAAGCATAAATTAATTTGATGACCTCCTTCTCGGTAGTCTCGCTTGGTCGGCACTGTCACGTTGCCGGGATGGTCGAGTAAAGTCGTGGGATGAAGAATGCAAAGTCGCTTTGCCACGATCACCGCTTTCCGGTGGCGGTCATCAGACACGCAGTCCGGTGGTACTTCCGGTTTCAGCTCAGCCTGCGCGACATCGAGGCACGCTCATTCCGATCCCGATCGACCCCTTCCGGAAGAGGCGCTTTGCTGCGGCCTTATCGCGCCGATTTTGCACCAGCACGTCGAGTTCAGCGCCGTGCTCGTCGCAACAGATACCGCTTGCCGCGCAGCGTCACGAACATCTCGTCCGGATGCCATTGCTGCCCGGCTTGGGCCGCGCTGCTTTGGCGCGCTGGGAGAATCGAGCGCCAAAGCAGCGCGCCATCAGCGGATCGTCTCATAGTGACCGCGACACCCCGTTCGAGCCACACCTCGTCGACGTCCAGAAGGCTCAGGCTGCCCCGAAAACCTCACCGACCCGCCCGGCTGTGCCCGTGACAAAGCGATTTCGCTTTCTTCACCACTTCATTCTGTCGCTGGCCTACCGTCAACCTGACAATGCCAGTGCAAGTTGAGATGCACCACTAAGTGCAGCGTTCCTCTGTGAGTATTAAAAAATTCCCATATAACTCATCAAAAAATTTGATGGCGTGTAGCCGGTCTACTGGTTATCAAATTCGGCGCAGGGTTCGCAGATTGCGTCAAAGCTGCTCGCCGCAAACCCGGCCGCACATAGAATCTTGACGAAGTCTCCGTTACGTTGCTCGGCGAGTGTTATCTGCTCCCTGGCGGGCAGTCGGCCAGCACGGCGCCGAACTCGACATCCTGCTGCAGAAACGTCGCGATAAGGCCGCGTAGCAAAGCGCTTGTTCAACCGCGTGCTGGCAGCCTGTCTCGACGCGCCACGAAGGATGGTCATCGAGCAGTTGCGCAGCTATCCGGCCGCGAAGGCCGAAATTCCCGAACTGGCAAACATCAAACATGTCTTCGTCAAAGCCAGTGCTCGGGTGAACAACCGCGCCGAAGACAGCCATCAACCTACGCGTGAGCGGGAGCGCCGGATGCGTGGTTTCCGCGATCCGGATCGCACACAACCGTTCTTATCGAGCTTAGAGCGTGTTAGGAACTTCGATTGAGACCTGGTATCCTGGCGGGATGAAAACAACCGACCGCAAAGGGTATCCGACTGATGTGTCGGGTGAGGAATGGAGTTTCGCGGCGCCGTATCTGACGCTGATGGACGTTGACGCGCCCCAGCGCAAATACGAACTGCGCGACATGTTTGATGCATTGCGCTGGATGGCTCGTGCCGGCGCGCCGTGGAGG
>NZ_JBFPKO010000079.1:0-6929 GCF_040948765.1 Paraburkholderia sp. BR10923
CCGGCCTCACAGTGCTTTAAAAAGGTTGATGCGCGTTGAAATTGCACAATGCGAAAGATTTAGCGACGGTGGGCGCTCAAATCGTGGAAGGCCGATTCCGGGCGGGGGTATTTCCGCATCCTGTTAAGCGCGTCGGCCTTTGTGCGTCAGGAATACGATGGAGCAAAGAAAACCGGGCATCATCTTACTAAGCCATTCTTTCACCCAGCCTTCTGTGCGCCGACGCTGATCCCGCGACCTCACTCCTGTGGGCAGGCGATCCGTCGCATGTACCAGTCCGCGCGCGGCTCCGCGTCGACCTGCGATTTTTGGGGTATCGAGGTGTTGAGCAGGACAAACTGCCAGCACTCGCGATGCGCGTCGTCGGTCAGCGTGACCGGCTGGTTGACGTCGACGCGCCGGGGCTCGTTGTGATCGAGCAAATAAACGAACCCGTCGTTGATCCTGCCGACGATCCGGTCGGGTAGCAACAGGCTGCGCTGACCACCGCCGGCCGCCATCCGCAGCCACGCGTCGGCGTCCTGCGCGCGGCGGAAGGTCACGATCCGCATCGGTCCCGCCGGATGCACGACGGTCCGCGCCGCGACGTACTGCGCGCCCAGGTTGGCGGGAAGCTGCGCCGGCCACGGCGAGATGTGCACGCGCTGGTCGTCCAGGCTGAACGCCAGCACCGCCTTCGCGTTCAGCTGGAAGCGCGGCGCCAGCACCTCCGCCGCCAGGCTCGCGGCGCCCGGCGGGGAGAGGCCGGCGATCTGCAGGGGTTCCGCGAGAACCGGCGTCGCCAGTCCCAGAAGGACGGCGAGAACCGCGCCCTGCCAATCGAAAGCCGCCATTCACAACCTCCTCTTATCTAGCGCTGACTTGTTTCAGATGCGCGAGCACGGCCGCCGGCACCGCTTCTTCCGTCTGGATCCGGCTCGTCTTGATCAGCGGCGGATGATCGGTGCCGATCCCGTAGCTCTGTGCGATCCCGACCAGGTTGTAGTTCTTGCCCGTGACCAGCGCAAGATGGTTCCAGTCGTTGAAATCGTGCAGCGACACATAGACGGTCCGGCCGAAGGTATCCAACTGGCCGGTCAACGACAACTGGTAAGGGGCGGCCTGCTTCACGCCGTTCAGGTTCCAGTCGCCGAATGCCGTGGCGCTGGTGCCGGCGCCGCGTCCGACATAGTCCGATTCCTTAAGCGCATTCTCGTCCAGATTGAGGCTGCTGCCGTCGGAGTAGTCGATCTTGAAGGTGTCGGAGGTCGGGCCGTGCGGCACCGCGTCGGCGGGATACGTATAGGCCGCATAGGGTGCGCTCGGCAGGCGCGTATTGGGTACCGCGACGCCGTTCCAGTCGTTCTGGTGATAGTAGTAGCGCTCGACCGCGTCGGTGCCGGTGCCGTCGGTGGGCACGCCCGACAGCTGGTACAGGTAGTTCATGATGCTGAGGTAGTTCGGCTTGTAGTTGACCGCAAGCTCGTCGCCGCCGTGCCGCAGGCCCAGGCTGTGGCCGAACTCGTGCATGAGCGTCGCGGCCTGGAAGTTCACGCGCATCGTTTCGCCCGCCGCGCTCAGGTTGTTCGCGAGGAAGCCCTTCAAGGTCACGAGTACCTTGTTGCCGGGCAGCTCGGAGATGCCGGACGATCCGCTGCTGCCGTCGCTGTTCTGCGACGAAGCGAGCAGGCCGTAGCGGAAGAAGGCCCGGCGGCGCGGATCGACGTGCTGGCTGTAATACCGATAGATCGACGTGCAGCCGTTCTCGAGCGCCGTGCGGCTCTCGGTGGCGCTCGCGCTCATCTGCGTGCACTTGCCGAACGTGCGCTCGTGGCTGGCGCCGTCGAGGTTGTAGTGCGCGGTGTCGACTTTGGCGGAGAAGCGCGTGCCCGCATCGAAGTGCACGACGATGTGATGCGGCGCGAACGCGGCGGCCATCTTGGTCAGCGTTGCCTCCTGCAGTTGCCGGGCCGAATCCTGGGTGGTCGCGCTCGCGTCGCTGCCCATGTAGTCGAGCTGGATGAACATGTCCTTCTGCCCCGGCCGCGCGCCCATCGCGTACAGGTCCAAGCCGGCGTAGGTGCCGCCCGCGGCCTTGGCCGTATCGGGAATGCCGTCGTGATCGCTGTCGGTGACGCCCGCCGCCACGTCGTTCGGTCCGCCCGGTGTGGGAAAGTCGACGAGCGTCCAGTCGGTGCTGGTGCCGGTGGCGGTGAATCGACTGTTGAGGCGAGCGATGGACTGGTCATGCGTATCCAGCGGATCGAGCGACTGGCTGCCGACGTACGTGGCCGCGGGCGTGGCGAACGCCGGCACGTTCGCGCCGACCCAGTAGTTTCTGGTGAGCGGCTCGGTGGTGCTCTCGCCGAAGCGGACGAAGTCCACCGTCCTGGCCGCGGCCTGCGCCGTCCTGGCCGCCTGCAGTTCGATGAAGCCCGAACTGTTGCTCCAGTACGGCAGATAGGTCCCGGTTGCGTCAAGGAGATAGACGACCTTGCTGGCGTCGTTCACCGTCGAGAGTTCGTCAGATAGGGTGATTTCTGGCCGGCGATCACGAGGTAGCCGTTGGCCGGAATCGTCACGTCGGGCAGTGCATAGTTGACCGACGCGCTGACCGACGACGGATCGCTTTGTTTGATGCCGCCGGTGCGCAGCACGTAGTTCTTCAGGTTCACCGCGACATTCTGTTTGTTGTATAGCTCAACCCACGCGACGCTGTTGGACGTGGTTGCCGCGTCCTAGTCCTTGTCCTGACGGAAATTGCCGGCCACTTCGCTGATGTACAGCCCGGCGGGTGCGTCTGCGGCGAAAGCGGACGCGGCACCGCCGCTGGCGGTGAGGAGCAGCGCGATGCACAGTGGTGGGGAAAGTTTCCAGAGAACGGGTTGCCGGGTATGGCGGTGGCAGACGTGACGCATGGTTATCCCTCGGTCAGGTTATTGGCGAGTCGAGCGGCCCTGCCTGCTAGCCGCGCCCATTTTTTAAAAGAAGCAAGTCCAGCGGATGAATGAACTCACGCTTCGAGAGGGTAGCCGCGTTCCCTCTCAGAAACGCGGCCCCCGAAGAACCGTACGTGCGAGTTTCCCCGCATACGGCTCGCGCACGGCGTTAAGCATCGCGCTGATGCCGGCTGCGTCTGTGCATACGCAACCTTCGCTACCGTCGCATCGTCCCGAAACCGAGACAAGGGCGCTGGTCCGCGCCACCCGGAACTGGACGCCTGTCGGCGCAGTAACACTGAATCCCGAGCGCGACTGCATCGTTAAAACACATACGCACTCGACTGGCCGCATGATCGAGGCGACAACTTGCTTGACTCGCGCCGACGGGAAACCGGCGCCACGCAAGGCTCACTTCGTCGGAGTCGGTCGTCGAACCGGGGAAGTCTCAACATTTGTGCAATTTCGTACCAACTTTTCTTCGTTTGACAGACGCCGTCTACGGACGTTTAACAGCCATGGTCAAAGCTGTGCGCAAGTTCGGCGTAAGCTCGACATCACCGCTGCTGACGGAATTCAGCGTTTCACGAACCAAGTCCGGATAGGCACCTTTGGAAAACTGGCCGATAGCGATATTCGCAGCTTCCCCCGGGGAATTCAGCCGAAAGAGTTTTTGTACAGCGAGTGCACGTATCAACTCACTATCGTGGCCGTCCGCTATCTGGTTCAATGTCTGCACGGCCTCACTTCTTAAGTTCGCGGCATTGGGAATGCTTGGTTCCTCAAGAGTGCCGATGAGATTCAGTCGCGCGACAGCGGTCCTCTCATCGGTCGTGGCATCGCTCCTCAAATCGCTCAGCGCCTTACTGAAGACCTCTCGAGGCGTTTGACTTGGCATGTTGAAGTAAGTCTCATACATCTCGGCATATTTGGATTCGTTTCTGCCCTCCCAAATGGCATTTGCTTCTTGCAAGACTATGTCTCTGCCAATTGCAGAATCAACTAGAATGGATCGAAGAATGTCTCGCTCCATGCCCTGTTCGGCAGGCATGTCGTGATAGAACTGAGTCACAAGCTTTGCGACCTCGGGGTCATTTTCCAAAGCAATCTGCAGCCGAGCCCGAAACTCATCCAGCTCATTCTGAGACATGTTGCCGCGATTCACGATCTTCTGAAAGATCGCACGAAGGCTCGCGTCAATTTGTACAGGTGTATCATTGGATGCCGCTCCGGAGGGCTTGTCATCGGTGGCCAAACTCCCGCCGGCATTAATGCCATCGGGCCACGCAATTCCCTCTTTGCTGCTTGTCGCGGTAGCTTCGGAAGACCTCAAGTCTGTGGGCTTGTATGCGCGCTTCGCTTGCTCCGAACTTACCGTGGGCGCGGCGAGAAATAAGAGGTACCCTGCCACCACCATCAGCAAGCATCCAACGATGGCTAGATGGACTCGACGCCGTGAAGATAAATTTATGTTGAAGGACATAAGCTTTCTTTGTAGATAAGGAACGTCAGCCGTCTGACACAGTGCACGCCTCGCTCTTGGCGGTATCGTGGCGATACCAAAGACACTCCGCTGTCTCAAGCCAATGAACAAGGCGAATGGCGATCTGAGTAACTAAATGCGCTGATAGTTGCAGCTACTGCCACGCCACTCTGGCAAATATCCTTCACGATCATATGCGCCACCGACGTATGTGCAACGCCAACTCCACCCCCCCATCCAATCGGAACTCCATCCCGCTGGGCAGCTTGACTGCAAGGTGAGGTAGTTATCCGCTCCGATCACGTGGACTTTCCCCCATCGTTCGCTGAAGTTGATGACTGCGCGGCCCTTCCAGCCCGGGTTAGGCCCACAAGTGACCGTTTCGCTACGAATATTGCATGCAGTCCATGACTTATTGATCCCGACATCGATCGCCATGCTGACGATTTTTATCGGGATTCCCCACTGCGCACCGATGTTAAAGCTGGTGGTGTGGCATGACGAATGGCCTGTCGTTAACGCCACGGTTCCACAGCTTCCTCCAGAGCCACCGAAACAATAGTGCCAGTCCGATCCGTCCAAGGAGTAGCCGTGCTGGCTTTTGCCGATCCAACCCAAGAACTGGGTGTTAAGCGTCTGCGCGCTGACGGGGCCGTTATAAACGTCCAGCCAAGCAGCTATGAGCAGAATTAATATCTTCTTTGATGCCACGGAAGATTCCTCTCTTGGTTTCGGTTAAGGCTACGCTGATCAAGCCGCGTAAATGCGACTTGTTGTGACCAAGGCATGCATAAATTCTCGAGATCGCGAATAACCGCCCAAAAAGCGGGTTCTGTCGCAGTAAGACCGAGAGGTCGGCCAAGTCCAATATGGTATGGATTCCTTATCCAGCCAGTGAATAGAATTGCTGTGCGGGAGTTTGCACCAACGCCGCCATCGTCCATCTGCCCCTTGACGATCATGTGCATAACTTCGATGCCGCCCAACAGGATGCGGGTACAACGAAACCTTTTGAACCCAAGCATCGGTCGAGTTCGGCGCTTGATCGCCCGATGATCCTGTTCGAGAGGGTAGGGTCGAGAACTGGCGCGCACACGGTAGGCTCCGGTGGTCTCTCCACCGCTTTCGCGGTGGTCCTCAGTCCGGCTGCCATAGTCACGTTTCCAACTCCCGTCACGTCAAACCGTGCATGCGGTTTTCCCGCACACGGCTTTCCTGTCTGCTTCATGTCAAGGTTTATGGGACCTATCATGCTGGGCGCGCTTTCGGCGCAGCGGTACGACGAACCCGGTAACCATTAAACAGTCCCAGTTCCTAGCTTTGTCAAGTTAACGAACGCTTATTCGCCCCATGATCCGGGCGCGCCAAAGGAATACATGCGACATCTCAATCTCCCAGCCAAGACCGGGGGGGGGGCATCTGGCCAAGCGCGCCGCCGTTACGACGACACCAGTCACGATAAGCATCGAAGTCAATGCCGACCACTGAAATGCGGGTTCGCGAACACTATCGAAAGGCTAGTGCGTTGACGAGTTCCCGGCGACTCACGAACATAGACCCCTTGTTGCTGATGTCGCGATTTCCCCCATACCCGCCAGAGCGGCAAGCGTTCGCATGCACGTCAAGTCCACGCCATCTGTGACAATAAGCTGAGCGCGCCGCTTCAGATCACGATTGCCGCCCGCAGATGCGTCCCTGCCGCCTCACCCCAGCCAAACTACCGATCAAGAAAGACCTTGTGCGCGCACAACCAAAAATCAAACTACTACGGGCCGCACGAAATTTGTTACCAACATACCACCAATCGCGAATCGAATGGATATCAATTATTTTTTCGATATCCAAACGAGTTTCTAATATCGCCCAGTTTCTAAGGTTCTTAACAACACCGGAGTTGGCGGGGTTTTGTCGCATTAGCGCGGTCAAGTAAAATCCGTCGACCACGACGTATGACACGCATGATGGCAAAGACGAAGACGCCGAGCAAGATGCTGCCCGCCGGCATTGGCAAGGTATTGAAGCGGTTGCGCTACCCGCTGGACGTGATCCTGCTGTGCGTCCGGTGGTACGTGGCGTACTCATTGAGCCTCCGTAACCTCGAAGAATGAAATGAACGCGGTCGTCAGTTGCCGAGCCCAGTGGTGCGCACCGCCGGACGCTTCCATCCCGATCAGGCACGGCGTAAGGTTCGCGAAGTGTTCGAGGAACTTTGCTCGCTTGATCGGCTTGTTCACGATCTCGCCGGTTTCCTGATCGATGTAATGCAACTGGAACACGTTTTCGCGATGTCCACACCGACTGCTGTACGATTCATCACTGGATCCTCCGGTCGCCTTGGAAAGCTTCCTATTTGCCACTTGGACTCATCGATGCCGTTGACCCGTGAGGATCCATCTTGCTTTGAGCTTGCCCCTGAAAAACGTATCCCTTGCTGAGGTTTAAACTGCAGCAAGGAGAAACGAAGATGAGCCAATTGAAGCGTGCGCGGTACACCCTGGAATTCAAGCTGGAGGCGGTGCGGCTGGTGA